>JAHDSS010000333.1 GCA_018432565.1 Kiritimatiellia bacterium | reverse complement strand
TTCCTGCTGACCCACGGCTACAGCGGCGACCTGATGCTGGTGCAGAGCGAGAACGAGGACATCGAGATCGTGGTGCCGCGGGAAGGCACGGCGCTGAGCTTCGACGACATGGTGATTCCGGCGACGGCCCAGCAGACCGAGCTGGCGCACCGGTTCATCAACTTCATCCTCGAGCCGCAGGTGGCGGCGGAGCTGACGGAGTACATCTATTTCCTGTGTCCGAACGAACCGAGCTACGCGCTGCTGAGCGACGAGATCCGGGAGGACCCGATCCTGTTCCCGCCGCCGGAGGTGGTGGCGAAGCTGGAGATGATCCAAGACCTGGGCGAGGGCAACGTGAAGTACACCCAGCTCTGGGACGAGATCAAAGCCGGCGAGTAAGCCGGACGGGAAGGTCCGTTCGCCTCCGACCCGCGGCGGCCCGGAACTCCGGGCCGCCGCTTTCTGGAGCCCCGACGCCCCCGTCGGGCGGCTGTTCGGTGGCTCCCTGGATGATCGGTTGTAAGGATCCGCGCGGGACGGGAGCCCCGCGGTACGAGGACCGATTCCGGCGACACCTATTGGGCATTGCTTATGTGGGTGACGAACTCGGCCTCTACGCCCCCCCCCCCCCCCACGGCCTTGTGCCGTGGGCTTGCCCGCCATAGCCTCGGCGAAGGCGGGAGACCGAGTTGGCTCTCCCGCCACGCAAGGTGGCGGGGACCGCCTGAACCAAAACCGCAACGTACTTTGCAAGAGCCTCGGCAGTATGAATGGGCAGAATCGGCAACACCCCCGGCGGCGGGGGTCATAATCCATTCCTCCTCAAGAGGATTCGGCCTTCAAAACCACATATTGTTGTCCTATTGACAATTAACAACAACTATATATTGTAGCTCGGTATAAAATTTGTCGATTAGGGGGAGTTGGGGTTGTCGGAGGTGGGGAAATGACCTTGAATGCCTTCAAACGGTGCGGGACCGGTTTGGTCTTGTACCGTTCGATTTTCTGAATGGACCCGACCCGGAAAGGAAGGCAGACAATGAACCAGGTGGCGGCAGTGGCATTCGACGGGTTTCGCAAGCGCGACGGGCTGGTGGTTCCGTTCAGCCGGGAGAAGATCATCCAGGCGATTTACCGGGCGGCGGACGAGGTGCGGCGTCGGGACCATGTGGAGGTGGGCGACGCGATGCCGGAGCAGATGGCGGACCTGGTGATTCAGCAGCTGTCCGATCCGCGCAGCGAATACCATGTGACGGCGGACGAGCAGGGGCGGCGGATTCCGCACATCGAGGACATGCAGGATCTGATTGAAATCGTGCTGGCGGAGCAGGGGTATGCGCCGATCGTGGCGGCGTACAAGCGGTTCCGGAAGCACCGCCAGCTGGCGCGGGAGCGGATCCGGGTGCGCAACGCGCAGCGGCCGTCGGGGGACGGCAAGCCGGTGGACCTGACGGATGCGAGCATGCTGATGGTGGAATCGGTGGCGCGGGGCAGCACGCTGCCGTGGGACCGCAAGGAGCTGATTGACACGCTGGTGCAGCACACAGACCTGAACGGGGAGGTGGCGCTGAACATTGCCAAGACGGTGGAGAACCAGATCATCGCCAGCGGGATGCGCAGCGTGGACAGCACGCTGATCCGCGAGCTGCTGAACAACGAGCTGGCGCTGCGCGGCTACCGCCATCAGCTGCGGGATCTGTCGGTGTACGGGGTGTCGCGGCAGTTTGTGGACCGGCTGATGTACGCCAAGAGCCTGGAGAACAGCAACATCGTCAACAACAACCCCGAGGCGGTGCAGCTGGGCATCGCGGAACTGGTGCTGAAGCAGTGGGCGCTGGACACGATTTTTTCTTCCGATCTGAAGCACGCGCACAACACGGGGGCGATCCACCTGCACGACCTGGGCTATCCGCACCGGGTGTACTGCTCGTCGCATTCGGTGGAATACGTGAAGAAGTACGGGTTGAAGGGGCTGAACAACCTGAACAACGAGAGTTCGCCGGCAACCAGCGCGCACGTGCTGACGGGACACCTGAACACGTTTCTGTCATCCATGCAGGCGAACTACGCGGGGGCGCTGGGGTTGGCGTACATCAACATCATGTTCGCGCCGTATCTGCGCGGAAAGAGCCGGAAGGAAATCCGCCAGATCGCCCAGGGGCTGATCTTCGGCGGGGCGCAGAACGCGTTTTCGCGCGGCGGGCAGACGATCTTCCTGGACTTCAACATCCACACGGGGGTGCCGAGCTACCTGAAGACGGTGCCGGCGGTGGGCCCCGGCGGACGCTACCTGATGCGGCGGGCGGACGGTGAAACGGTCCGGCTGGAAGAAGTGACCCGGACGGAGAAGGACGCCCACGGCAACCGGATGATGGAGTTGTTTGTGACGGAAGAGGACGGGGCGCGGCGCTGCGTGCTGCGCGAGGTGGCCGATGAGAAGCACGGACAGGTGTACGACCGGGACGTGGAGGCGGACCGGGAGTCCCGCGGCGAGCGGATCCTGACCTACGGCGATTTCGAGGAAGAGGCGCGCGACTTGACCCGGGCGCTGCTGGATGTCTGGGAGGAAGGCGATGCCAACGGGCATGTCTTCGAGTTCCCGAAATGCGACTTCCACGTGAGCGCCGAGACGTTCACCGATCCGGCGCAGATGGCGATTTATCAGCGCGCCTGCGAGGTGGCCAGCCGCAACGGGTCGGTATATTTCATTTTCGACCGCGACGAGGTGACGCTGTCGGCCTGCTGCCGGCTGCGGACGACGATCCAGGACAACTACATGCTGCGGCATCCGGAGAGCATGCGGTTCTGCGGGTTCCAGAACGTGACGATCAACATCCCCCAGTGCCTGTACCGGGCGGCTCGCGCCGGGCAGCGCACGTACGACGGATTGGTCGCCGAGATCGACAAGATGATGGATCTGGCGGTGAAGGCGCACGAGCAGAAGCGCACCCGCATCGCGGAAATGATCAGCGCGCCGGGCTTTCCTCTGTGGCAGATCGGCAAGATGGCGAACGACGGCCGGCCGTACGTCGAGCTCGACAAGGCCACCTATATCATCGGGCTGATCGGGGTGAATGACGCGATTCAGTTCCTGACCGGCAAGGAATTCCACGAGGACGAGGCGGCGATGAAACTGGGGGAGAAGCTGATTGCGCACATGTTCCTTCGCTGCAAAAAACTGTCGGTGAAGCACAAGATGAAGCTGACGCTGGAGGAGTCGCCGGCGGAGAGCGCGGCGCGGCGGCTGGCGAAGGCGGATCTGGTATATTACCGGGACGAAGCGCTGGAGGTGTACAAGGGCGGCAGCGAGGACGTGGCGTACTACACCAACAGCATCCACCTGTCGGCGGATGCCCCGGTATCGCTCGTGGAGCGCATTCGCCAGCAGGCGAAGTTCCACAGCCTGATCGAGAGCGGAGCCATCACGCACGCGTTCATCGGCGAAGAACGGCCGTCGCCGGGGGCGATCGAAACGCTGATGCGCGAGACGTTCTTCCGGACGCAGTCGGCGCAGGTGACGCTGTCGCCGGAGTTCACCTACTGCCTGGACTGCGGACACAACATGCGCGGGCTGAAGGAGCGCTGCACGAGCTGCGGGTCGGATCACGTGGAGGGGGAAACGCGGGTCGTGGGCTATTTCAGCAAGATCCAGAACTGGAACAAGAGCAAGCGCGAGGGCGAATTGAAGGCCCGGCAGAAAGGCCTGTACGCGGTGGAGGCCGGGGCGGCGCCGGCGGAAGCCGCGGCGCCCGCGGAGGCTGAACTCGAAGCGGTGGAGGCCTGACATGTCCAAGACGTATCAGATTCACGTGTTTGGCAAGCCGGGCTGCGCGAAGTGCCACACGCTCAACGGGCGGCTGGACGATCTGCTGCAGGACGAGGCCTGGGCCGACTTCGAGAAGGTCTATCACGACCTGGAGACGGAGTCCGGCCTGGTGGAGTTCTGCGAGGCCGAGTGCCTGAATCCGCAACGGGTGCCGGGGTTTTACGTGACCAAGGCCGACCCGGCCACGGGAATTCAGAAGCCGGTGCCGAATCCGGCGCCCGGCGCCCCGGACGCCCCGGGCGGGAGCAGCGCGCTCTACACGTGGGTGGGGTTGCAGACCGATTACACCGACGCGGGGCGCGGGTTGATCACGCCCCGGATGATCGAAGCCGTGCTTCAGCAGGCCAAGGGACTGTGAGGAAATCAGACAACTCCCCCGTCTTCGGCATTCTGCAGAATGCCTCGATGGTGGATTATCCGGGGCGGATGGCCGCGGTTTGTTTTCTGTCGGGATGCAATTTCCGGTGCGGATTCTGCCACAACGCCAATCTGATGGGGCGGGTGGTGATGGAGGGACTTTCCTGGGCGGACGTCGAGGCGACCTGCCGGAAATTCCGGGAGAACTGGGTGCAGAGCATGGTGGTGACGGGCGGGGAGCCGACGCTGCACCCGGGGATATTCGAGCTGGTGGACCGGCTGAAGGGCTGGGGGGTTGCGGTCAAGCTCGATACCAACGGATCCAGACCGGAGGTGCTCGAGGAGCTGCTGCCGCGGGTGGATTACGTGGCGATGGACGTGAAATTCGCGCCGGAAGAGTACGGGGAACGGACGGGATTCGGCCGCATCGAGGCCTTGACCCGGTCCATGGAATTGATTCGGGAACGATCCGCCGGGTACGAATTCCGGACGACGGTGATCGAAGCCTGGCACAGCGAGGAGCGGATGCGGGCCATCGGCGAGTGGGTGCGCGGCGCCCGGCGGCATGTCCTGCAGGGATTCGTGCCGCACGAAAACCTGCCGGATCCCGCCTGCCGCGTCATGAAGGAGACCTCGTCGGCCACCCTGCACCGGCTGGCCGATGTGCTGCGCGGCTATGTCGAACAGGTGGACGTCCGCGGCGAGTTTTGAGCCAGCCGGCACATCATCAAAGATTTTTCGCGGGATCCGGGGTGTTTTGAATAACAGGGGCCGGAGGGGCACCGCAGGCAACCCCCCGCCGGGACA
>JAHDSS010000135.1 GCA_018432565.1 Kiritimatiellia bacterium | reverse complement strand
GCCGGTGCAGGATTTCCAGTGCGGCGGGAACGTCGTCCGGGGCGAAGAAGAGGGCCGCGCAGCCTTCGTTGGCGACGAAGAGCGGATCGAAGCCCAGCAGTTCGCAGGCGCCGCGGACCGGTTTTTCGACCGGAATGGCGGTCTCGTCGATCTGCACGTCCACGCGGGCGGCGGCGGCCAGTTCGCACAGCGCGCCGCCGAGGCCGCCGCGGGTCAGGTCGCGGGCGCAATGGGGGACGGGGCCGTCGGCGAACAGCTCCAGCATCGGGCCGTGGAGCGAGGCGCAGTCGCTGGCGACGGGCGGATCGAAGGTCAGTTCGTGGCGGGTGGCCATGACGGCGATGCCGTGGCGGGCGATGTCGCCGGTGAGAATGATGACGTCGCCCGGCCGGATGCGTTCGGGGGCGGGCGGGGCCGGCAGGAGGATCGCGCCGACGCCGGCGGTATTGATGTAGAGCCCGTCGCCGCGCGCGCGTTCGATCACCTTGGTGTCGCCCGCGATGATGCGCACGCCGGCGGCATCCGCCGCCGCGCGCATGGAGCGGGCCACCTGCCGCAGCGTCTCGATGGGCAGGCCTTCTTCCAGAATGAATCCGGCGGTGAGGGCGGCGGGCCGGGCCCCGGCCATCAGCAGGTCATTGACCGTGCCGTTGACTGCCAGGGTGCCGATGTCACCGCCCGGGAAAAAGAGCGGCTGGACCACATAGGAATCGGTCGTCATGGCGGCGCGGCCGCCGGAGAGCTCAAACGGCGTGGCATCGTGCGGAGAGGGGGAATGCGCGCCGAATGCCGGCAGGAAAATGCCGCGGATCAGCGCTTCCGTCAGCGTCCCCCCCCCGCCGTGGGCGAGGGTGACGGTGTCGTAGCGGGAGGTGGGAAGGGGGCAGTTCATGGCAGGGAAAAGGTAGAGGTTGAGCCCAGGAATGGAAGCAAATAAGCGGGGTCAGGCCGTAACAATGAACTATCACTTGACGCGGAACGGAAAATGACCTACGTAAGCGGACACGATGGCCAGACCGCCAAGAATCGAATTTGAGAACGCGTTGTACCACGTGACAAGCCGCGGCAATGCCCGGCAGGTGATCTTTCACACCGACGGTGATCGTCAACGATTTCTTGCTCAACTGCTGAGCAATTTGGAGCAGTACGGGGTGATCCTGTATGCATGGGTCCTGATGCCGAATCATTACCACCTCGTGGTGCGGACGCCCCGGGCGAATCTGAGTCGGTTCATGCAGCGGCTGAACAGCAGTTACAGCCTTTATTACCGGTATAAACACGCCAGGCCGGGGCATGCGTTTGGGGGACGCTACAAGGCCCTGCTGGTGGAGTCAAATGACTACCTGCTGGCGTTGACACGATATGTGCATATGAATCCGGTCAAAACAAAGCCGGTTTTGCACAGGCCGGCGGGAGAGCGGATTCGGATCCTGGAGGAATATCCGTGGAGCAGTTATCCGGGCTATGTGCGGAGCCAACAGGCAACGGAATGGGTTGACTATGCGGTTCTGAAGCAATACGGGAGCACTTTCCCGGACGCCCGGCGCCGGTATCGGGCCTACGCTCAGGCCATGGTGGCGAAGGATGACGATCTGCTTCGAGAACGGATGGGACGCTCGATCTACGCACTGGGATCCGAGAATTTCGTAAGCGAGGTGGAGCAAGAACTGTGTCGGGAGAAGTTGAAAGGAACTCGGAATCCAGACCTTCTGATGCCCTGGCGCGGCGTGGAGATGACCGCCATCGATCAGGTGGTGGCCAAGGTCTATGGAATCAAAGTCGAAGAGCTTTACCAACATGGCCGTTCAGCGGGAGAAGCGAAGGCCGTGGCGGTTGAACTCGCATCCCGGTGGAGCGGCGAGACCCAGCGCGAAATCGGTGCCCACTACGGCGGTATCACCGGGCAAGCCGTGCTGTTGATCAGGAAAAGGCTCAGAAAGAATCAAACGATTGACTGGGCCGCCTTGGAAAAGTTTTTGGCCTGAAAGTTTATTGTTACGGCCTGACCCCGATATCGCCTTGCGGGGAGGGGGCGGGGCGGGGTAGGATGCGCCCCCATGAGCATCCGCACACGTTTTGCACCGAGCCCCACCGGGAATGTCCACATCGGGAACATCCGGGCCGCCATCTACAACTGGCTGTTTTCGCGTCACGAGGGCGGGGAATTCCTGCTGCGGATCGAGGACACGGACCTCGAGCGGTCCACGCCGGCGGCGGTGCGGACGGTGCTGGAATCGCTGGCCTGGCTGGGGCTGGACTACGACGGCGAGCCGCTCTACCAGAGTACGCAGCGCGAAAAGCACCTGGAGGTGGCAGAGCAGCTGCTGGCGAAAGGCGCCGCCTACAAGGAGGACAAGGGCGGCACGGGCCGGGGCGAGTGCGTCATTTTCAAAATGCCCGGCCGGGACATCTCGTTCCGGGACGCGGTCAAGGGCGAGCTGTCCAAGAAGGCCGACGATCTGAAGGATTTCGTGATCGTGCGGTCGGACGGGTCGCCGGTGTTTCACCTCGGCAACGTGGTGGATGACATCACCATGGGCATTACGCATGTCATCCGCGGCGACGACCACGTGGAGAACACGTTCAAGCATCTGGCGATGTACGAGGCGATCGGCGCGCCGCCGCCGGTGTTCGCGCATCTGCCGATGATCGTGAACGCGCAGGGCAAGCCGTACTCCAAGCGCGACGGGGCGGCGTACGTCGGCGAGTTCCGCGAGAAGGGCTTCCTGCCGGAGGCGCTGTTCAATTCGCTGGCGCTGCTGGGCTGGAGTCCGGGCGAGGACCGCGAAGTGATGACGCGCGAGGAGATGGTGGCGGCGTTCACCCTCGACCGGGTGCGCAGCGCCCCGAGCCAACTGGACATGACCAAGCTGCTGTGGATGAACGGCGAGCATTTGAAACGCCGCGGGCTGGACGAGATCGCCGCCGGCTGCCGCGCGGCGATGGAGCGCAAGGGCCAGTGGCGCGACGATATCGCCCCGGCCTACTTCGCGGCCGTGGTGGCGTGCATGGGCGAGCGGGTGAAGCTGTTCGGGGACCTGGGCGACCAGGCCGGATTTTTCTTCGACGAGGACTTTCCCTACGACGAAAAGAGCGTGCGCAAGCGCCTGCTGAAGGAAGGGGCGCTGGACATCCTTCGCGAGGAGCAGGCGGTGCTGGAGGCGCTGGAGCCGTTCACGACGGAAAGCACGGATGCCGCACTGCATGCGCTGGCGGAGACCACCGGGCGCGGCATGGGCGAGCTGGTGCATCCGCTGCGGGTGGCGGTCTCCGGCACCGGCGTCGGACCGGGCCTCTTCGACATGCTGGCCGTGATGGGCAAGGAGCGCGTGATGCGCCGCATCCGGCGGACGCTGGACGCCTACGGCGGATGAGGATGGACGCGGCGAACCAGGCGGCCCGGACGCCACGGAGGTTGTCCCTCCCGGGACGGGCGCCATGCGCGCAGGGTTTTCCACGCCATGGAAAAATAATCCGCGCGTTTTCCACGCCATGGAAAAAAAGTTTCCACGCCGTGGAAAAAACCACCCGGATTTTCCACGCCATGGAAAATAATTCCGGGGATTTTCCACGCCATGGAAAAAAAGTTTCCACACCGTGGAAAAAACCGTCCGGATTTTCCACGCCATGGAAAAATTTCGGCGTGATTTTCCACGTTATGGAAACAAGTTTTCCACGCCGTGGAAAACGGGCGGCGGCGCTGGTGCTGGCGGCGGGGCTGGCGGGGGGCGCGGGGTGCGCGAGCGTCCGGACGTCGCGGCTGGGAGTGCCGGAGCCGTCGGCCTGGGAGATGTCGGCGTCGGCGTCGGCCGCGGAGCAGGGCCCGGAGCAGGCGCGGGACGGACAGACGAACACGTGGTGGCGCAGCGGGCCGGAGCTGCCCCAGTGGATCCAGGCGGATCTGGGGCGGGAGGCGATGGTGTGCGGGGTGTCGCTGCAATGGGGCCGGCCGCATGCGGCGGCGTACGGGGTGCTGACGAGCCTGGACGGCGAGCAGTGGTCGGTGGGGTATGAGACGGCGGCGGGCGACGGCGGCTGGGATCAGATCCTGATGGATCCCGTCCGGGCGCGGTATGTGCGCCTGACGGTGAAGGCGGGCGCGGGCAGCGCCGGGGCGGCGCTGGAGGATCTGTCGGTGCTGGGGCTGGATCAGCGCCCCGAAGCGCGGGTGAACGGCCAGGCCGCGCCGGTGGCGGCGGCGCTGCTGGACGGACGTGCGGAGACGTTCTGGGCCTGCGCGGAAGCGCCGGCCCTGCTGGAACTGGATTTGCGGCGGACCTGGCCCGTCGGCAGCCTCCGGCTGGATTGGGGGACCGGCGGATTTGCCTCCAATGTCGTCGTGGAGGTCTCCACCAACCGTGCGGATTGGATTGCCGCCGGCCAGATCCAGTCGCATGGCGGCGACTTCGACGTGCTGATGCTGGAGGAGGTGATGCCGGCCCGGTACCTACGACTGGCATTCGGCGGGAGTTCCGGCGCGGAGGGCTTTGCCGTGGCCGGGCTGGCGCTGCGCGGGCCGGAAGGCACCGCCCGCCCGCGCTCCCTGCTGGAACTGGCGGCCTCGCAGGCGCCGGAGGGAATGTATCCGGACGTGCTGCAGCGCCGTCCGGTGCACTGGACGGCGGCGGGAGGGCTCCAGGCCGGGACGGCGGAAGGATTGCTGGACGAGTGGGGCGGTTTTGCGCCGGATGCGCGTCGCCCTGTGCTGACGCCGCTCATTGCGTCCGAGGGCGGCATCTGGACGGCGCACCAGGCGCAGTCGCTGGAGCATCGGCTGGCCGGCGACGGCGTGCCGCTGCCGGAAACCGTCTGGCGGCTGCCTTCGGGACTGGCGCTTCGCATCCGGGCCATGCCGTGGCCGGGCACGTCTCCGGCCCTCGCCGCCGTGGAATACGAACTGCGCAACGAGTCGTTGATGGTTCAGACCGGTCGCCTGGCGTGGGTGGTGCGTCCGCTGCGCCTGCCGCCGGTCCGCGCAGGCGGCGGACTGGCCCCGATCTTCCGCCTGCGGCGAACGGTCTCTCCCGACGGCTGGCAGGAGCTGTGGGCGGACGGTCGCCGGCTGTATGCCGTGCCGGATGCGGATCTGCCCTTCGGTTGCGCGACGTTCGATGGAGGCGATGCGTCGGAATTTTTCCGGCGGGGCGAGACGCCGTCCCTGGCGTCGGTACATGATGAGGAGGGGCTGGCATCGGCGGCCTGGTGGAGGGACTTCGACCTGTCGCCGGGCGAACGGGTGCGCATGGTCATTCTGGCATCGGCTCCGGAATCCGGCCGCCGCCGCCGGGGAGAGGGGTGGCCGGACCCGGCGGGAGGCGTGGACCAGCTGGCGGGGGCCTTTGAACGCCACTGGGACGAGGCGGTGTGGGCGTGGCGCAGCCGCACCGGCGCGTACGCGCCGGGCATCGCGCGGCCGGAGGCCATGGAATGCCTCCATGCGCAGGTGGGCTGGCTGCTGGGCCTGCGGGAATCGGTGAACGGCGGCGCCGGCGAGGATCTGGAGTCGATCGCCTGGAAGGTGGCCGCCCTGCTGCGGACCGGCCGGGAGGATGCGGCGCGCGAGTGGGTCGAGCGGACGGCCGGGGGCATGGCGACGGATGGCTGGGTGCCGGCGGTCCTGCTTCCGGACGGCACGCCGGCGCCGCGCATCGGCCTGGAAGGCCGTCACGGCTCCCAGGGCCAGCTGGCGTTCATGGTGATGGAAACGTACCGGTTCACCCGGGATATCGCGTTTCTGCAGCGGCATTATCCCGCGATGCGCCATGCCATGGGCTGGCTGCGGCGATTGCGCGGGGATACGGCGAAATCCGAAGCCCGTCTGCCGCTGGAAGAACGCGAACTGCTGGAAGGGCTGCTGCCGGCGTCGCCGGCGCGCCCCGGGCATCCTCGGCCCGGGCATTTCTATGCCGACCAGTACTGGGCGCTGCTGGGCTGGAAGGAGCTGCGGACCGCCGCTGTTTTGCTGGGGAAGGACGAGGATGCCGAATGGGCCGACCGCCAGTACGGCTTGCTGAGGGCTTCCGTGGAGCGGTCGCTGCGCGCTCACCTGGAGCGGCGGGAATCGGCCTGGCTGCCGGCCGTGGCCGAGGAAACGGAGGCCTTCGATCCGGCCGCGGTCGCCCTGCTGTTCTGGCCGTGCGCCGAAACGGATCTGGTAGAGCCCCATGAGCTGCAAAGCAGTCTGGATGCGTTTTTCGGGGCGTTTCTGGAAGACGGGACGGTTTCGCGGGATCCCGCCGCGGAAGCCCAGATGCTGGTGCCGCTGGCGGCCATGGGCCGGGGCGATTATGCGCGGGAAATTCTGTATGCCCTGCTGGATGGCCGCCGGCCGCCGGGGTGGCAGGCGTGGGCGGCGGGGGGGGCGGGGAGGCGGCCGCCGGGGGCCGGGCCGGGGCCGGGCATCGGCTTCATGCCGGATCTGCGGGCGGCGGCCGCGTACGTGCTGGGCGTTCGCAGTCTGGCGGTGCGAGAAACCGGCCGCCGCCTGGATCTGTTCTGCGGCGCGCCGGCCGAGTGGCTCCAGCACGGCGACGGGTATCACGTGTATGGCGCTCCGACCGTCTTCGGACCGCTGGACTTGCGGGGCCGCTGGCATCGGGACCGCTTCACGGCGACCATCGGCGGGGGGGCGCGCCCGCCGGAAGGCTACCGGCTCTGGTGGCCGCGGCACGGCCTGCCGGACCGGGTTCTGGCCAACGGCTCCCACCTGCGGGACTACGATGCGCAGGGCGTGGATCTGCCCCATGATTTCCAGGGGACCGTCGAGGCGGTCTTCCCCTTTGCCGCCCCTTGGCCGCGCGATCCGTAGGCCCCTTGTGAAAATGCAATTAACGGCCGGGTAGTTCTTGACGCAAGCATCCAAGGCGGCCTATGTTGTGACTAACAGCGGGAGGCAGATCCGTGCCCGTTGAGGAAGGTGGACAGTCCAATGCAAAACTTGACCAAACGCAATCTGGCGATTCGCATCGCCGAAGAGACCGGCCTGACCCAGCAGCAGGTTGTGGCCGTTATCCAGAAAACGCTGGATTCCATCGTGGAATCCCTGCGCCAGGGACAGACCATTGAATTCCGCAAGTTCGGCGTATTTGATGTGCGCGAACGGCGGCAGCGCATCGGCCGCAATCCGCACAAGCCGGACCAGGTCGTGGTGATTCCCAGCCGGAAGGTGGTTCGCTTCCGCCCGGGCAAAACCATGAAGGAAATGTTCAAGTAGTTCCGGGCGGCCGCCCGGTTTTTCTTCCCGCCGCGCACCGTCGCCGTGCGCCGTCGTTTCAGGGAGTTCCATGTCTTCAGCCAACCGGCCCGTACAGGGCATGTCCGACATCGCCGCGCCCGAAGTGCGCGTCTGGCAGGGTCTCGAACGGGTGGCCCGCGAGATTCTGTCGCGCTACGGGTTTGACGAGCTGCGGACGCCCGTGGTCGAGTTTGAATCCGTTTTCACGCGGTCCATCGGCGAAACGACCGACGTGGTGCAGAAGGAAATGTACGTGTTCGAGAAGGGCGGGCGGCGCCTGTGCCTGCGGCCGGAAGGCACGGCCGGGGTCATGCGCCATGCCGCCGGACTGGGGGCGCAGGAAACCGACGGAGCGCGGTGGTTCTACGTCGGGCCGATGTTCCGCAGCGAGCGGCCGCAGGCCGGCCGGCGCCGCCAGTTTCATCAGTGCGGCGTCGAATGCCTCGAGCCGCCGTCGCCGCGGGTGGATGCCGAAATCCTCGCGCTGCAGGTGGAGTTGCTGAAGGCGTGGGGGCTGGACGGGTGCACGGTGAAGCTGGCCACGCGGGGCAGCGGCGGCGACGCCGCACGGGTGGCGGAAGGCCTTCGCGGGGCCCTGGAGCCTCACCGGGAATCGCTCTGCGAGGACTGCCGGCGCCGCCTTTCCGAAAATGTCCTGCGCGTGCTGGACTGCAAGAACGACGGCTGCCGGCGGATCGTGGAAACGCTGCCGCCGCCGACCGATTTCATGGGCGGGGAATCCCGGGACTATCTGGCGCAAGTGGCGGCGCATCTGGATGCGCTGGGGCTGGCCTATCGGCTGGATCCGCGGCTGGTGCGCGGTCTGGATTACTACGAACACACGGTGTGGGAAATCGAGGGGGCGCATCTCGGCGCCCAGAACGCCATTGCGGGGGGCGGGCGCTACCGCATGAATCTCGGCGGGCGCGAACTGACCGGCGTCGGTTTCGCCATCGGTCTGGAACGCGTGGTGGCCATGCTGCAGGCGATGGAGCGGGACGCGACGTTGATGGCGGCTCCGCCCAGGCTGGCCTGGCTGGTGGGGCTGGGCGAAGAGGCCATGAACCAGAACCTGGTCCTGATGCAATCCCTGCGCGCGGCGGGCATCGTTTGCCGGATGGCGGCCGGCGGCAGTCTGAAATCGCAGATGCGCGCCGCCAACAAGGCCGGGGCCGCCTGGGCGGTGATTCGCGGCGACGACGAACTGGCACAGGCGGTCGCCGCCGTCAAGGACATGGCCACGGGCGAGCAGCGGCGGCTGCCGCTGGATCAGCTCGCGGGGGCGCTGTCCGCCTGACGTACCGGTTTGCGGCCCGCCTGCAGCAGGTCCAGCAAGGCCCGGGCCAGCGGATGCGAAGGGCTCGCGGCCTGCCACACCCCATTCCGGCGTTCGGCCATTCCGGCAGTTTCCAGAATGCGCAGATGCCGGTGAAGCGCGGCGTCGGCGACGCCCGACAAATCGGAGAGGGTTTCTTCATCCAGCGCGCCGATCTGCATCAGTCGCATCAGCACCAGCCGCCGGGCATGCGACAGACCCCGGGCGGCACGGATGATATCGTCATCCCGGTCTTCCGGGAACCGCCCGAACGTTTCCTGCATGGCGGCGAGCAGGGGCGGGGCGCTGGAGACCAGTGAATCCGCCACCGGGCGGTACACCACATTCCGGTTGCGGCGCGATGCCTGGACGAGGCCCCGGGACTGCAGACGCCGCAATTCCTGACTTGCCCGGGGGATGCTGATGTCCAACTGACCGGCCAGGCCCGTCACGGTTTGGCCGGGACGATCCACGATCCGGCGGAACAGCTTCAAGCGCGTGGGCCCGGCCAAGACCCGGCAGGTCCGCCACAGGGTGGGATGGAGTTTGGACATTGAACACCTCCTATTAAATTCCACATAGTTAATTAACAGTGTGGAATCATTATTTGGAAATTCCTGAACAATATAATCGAAAAATAGAAAATGATAAAAAAACAGTCAATGATAAAAAACGGTCGGTATTCGTTAATGAAAATGAAGCAACCTTGCTTCGCGTTGGAGAGTCAAGTGAGACACAGCTGGCGCACGCAGTGACATAATGGCGCATTTTGGGGCGAAGATTGAATGAAATCAACAAGCCAAAATCTATCGTAATAGATTATCCATATGCATGTTATAAACAAATCACTTCACTTGGCATGCATGTTGCATAAGAGTAAGCGGCTTGTTGCAATGTGACGACAATTTGAGGAAAGCGAGAACAGAGCATGTCAAAGGTACTGGGAATTGATTTGGGAACGACGAATTCGTGCATGGCGGTCATGGAAGGCGGGCAGCCGACGGTGATTCCGAACGCGGAGGGCGGCCGGACCACGCCGTCGATCGTGGCGTTCACCAAGAGCGGGGAACGGCTGGTGGGCAGCGCGGCCAAGCGCCAGGCGGTGACGAATCCGAAGCACACGGTGTTCTCCATCAAGCGCTTCATGGGGCGCAAATTCGACGAGATGTCGGCGGAAATCGCCCGCATGCCGTACGAAGTGGTGCGCGCGCCCAACGGGGATGCGCACGTGAAGATCGGCGACAAGACCTATTCGCCGCCGGAGATTTCTTCGATGATCTTGCAAAAGATGAAAGCCGATGCGGAGGCGTTTCTGGGCGAAACGATCACGCAGGCGGTCATCACGGTTCCGGCGTACTTCAACGACAGCCAGCGGCAGGCGACGAAAGACGCCGGCCGGATCGCGGGGCTGGAGGTGCTGCGGATCATCAACGAGCCGACGGCGTCCTCGCTGGCCTACGGGCTGGACAAGAAGAAAGAGGAAAAGGTGGCGGTGTACGACCTGGGCGGCGGCACGTTCGACATCTCCGTGCTGGACATCGGCGACGGGGTGTTCGAGGTGAAGGCCACGAACGGCGACACGCATCTGGGCGGCGACGATTTCGACCAGCGGGTCATGGACTGGCTGGTGGCGGAGTTCAAAAAGGACCAGGGCATTGACCTGTCCAAGGATCCCATGGCGCTGCAGCGGCTGAAGGAAGCCGCCGAAAAGGCCAAATGCGAACTGTCGAGTTCGCAGAGCACGGACATCAATCTGCCGTTCATCACGGCGGACGCCAGCGGACCGAAGCACCTGAACGTGACGCTGAGCCGGGCGAAGCTGGAGCAGCTGGTGGGCGATCTGATCGACCGCAGCATGGGGCCGGTGGAGAACTGCCTGAAGGACGGGGGCATCGCCAAGAGCCAGATTGACGAGGTGATCCTGGTGGGCGGCATGACCCGCATGCCGAAGGTTCAGCAGGAAGTGGAAAAGCAGCTGGGCAAGGAGCCGCACAAGGGCGTGAATCCCGACGAGGTGGTGGCGGTCGGCGCGGCGATCCAGGGCGGCGTGCTGAAGGGCGAAGTCAAGGATGTCCTGCTGCTGGACGTGACCCCGCTGACGCTGGGCATCGAAACGCTCGGCGGCGTGATGACGCCGCTGATCGAGCGCAATACGACGATTCCGACGAAGAAAAGTGAAATCTTCAGCACGGCGTCGGACAACCAGCCCACGGTGGAAATCCACGTGCTGCAGGGCGAGCGCAAAATGGCGGCGGACAACAAGACGATCGGCAAGTTCCATTTGGACGGGATTCCGCCGGCGCCGCGCGGCATGCCGCAGATCGAAGTGACGTTCGACCTGGATGCCAACGGCATCCTCAAGGTGAATGCCAAGGATCTGGGCACGGGCAAGGAGCAGAAAATCACGATCACGGCCTCCAGCGGCCTGAGCAAGGACGAGGTCGAAAAGATGGTGAAGGATGCCGAGGCCCACGCCAGCGAAGATGCGAAGCGACGCGAAGCCGTGGATGCGAAGAACCGCGGCGAGGCCATGGTGTACGAGACCGAGAAATTCCTGAAGGACAACGCGGAGAAAATCCCGTCCGACAAGAAGATGAAGGTCGAGAACGCCGTCGAAGCGCTGAAGACGGCGCTGAAGGGCGGGGATGCCGAGGCCGTCAAGCAGGCGGTCGAGTCGCTGACGGCCGACATGCAGGCGGTCTCCGCCGATCTCTACGCGCAGGCCAAGCAGTCGCAGGGCGGCGCGGCGGGCGGCGCGGACGGAGGGGCCTCGGCCCCGCCGCCGCCGGACGCAGGCGGCAAGACCGACGGCGACGTGATGGACGCCGACTTCGAGATGGTCGACGACGACAAGAAAGATTCAAAATAAAAGAAAACAAGGGCGGGGACGCCGCGGGACGGTTCCGGCGGCGGCCCTGTCCGCGGTTCAACCCCGAACAAGGAGACAGGAAGAAAGATGAAGATCCAACCGTTGGGTGATCGCGTGCTCGTGGAGCCCGTGAAGGAAAAAGAAGTGGAAAAAGGCGGGATCATCATTCCCGACACCGCCAAGGAAAAGCCCCAGCAGGGCAAGGTCATCGCCGTCGGCACCGGCAAGCTCGACGACAGCGGAAAGAAAATCCCGTTCAACGTCAAGAAGGGCGACAAGATCCTGATGCCGAAGTACGGCGGGACCGAGATCAAGCTGGACGGCAGGGAATACCAGATCATGCGCGAGGAAGACATCCTTGGCATCCTGGCGGACTAATCGAAAAGGAGCAGAGGAATACACATGTCAGCCAAACAGATTGCATATGACGCCGAAGCCCGCCAGCACGTGCTGAAGGGCATCGAGAAACTGAGCAAGGCCGTGAAGAGCACGCTGGGGCCGCGCGGCCGCACCGTGGTGCTGGAGAAGAAGTTCGGCAGCCCGACGATCACCAAGGACGGCGTAACGGTCGCCAAGGAGATCGAACTGGAGAACCCGTTCGAGAACATGGGCGCGCAGATGGTGCGCGAGGTGGCCAGCAAGACGAGCGACATCGCCGGCGACGGAACGACGACGGCGACGGTGCTGGTCGAGGCGATTTACCGCGAAGGCCTGAAGAACGTGACGGCGGGCGCCAGCCCGATGAACGTGCGCAAGGGCATTGACCTGGCGACCCGGACGGTCGTGGCGGCCCTCGAGAAGCAGAGCAAGAAGGTGAAGGAAAGCGCGGAAATCGCGCAGGTCGGCACCATCTCGGCGAACGGCGAAGCCACCATCGGCAAGATCATCGCGGAAGCGATGGACAAGGTCGGCAAGGACGGGACGATCACCGTCGAGGAAGCCAAGGGCATCGAGACGACGCTGGACGTGGTCGAAGGCATGCAGTTCGACAAAGGCTATCTGAGCCCGTACTTCGTGACCAAGCCGGACACGATGGAAGTCGTGCTGGAAGACGCCTACATCCTGCTGTTCGAGAAGAAGATCTCGAACCTGCAGGACCTGCTGCCGGTGCTGCAGAACGTGGCCAAGAGCGGCAAGCCCCTGCTGATCATCGCCGAAGACATCGAAGGCGAAGCGCTGGCGACGCTGGTGGTGAACAAGCTGCGCGGCACCTTGCAGGTGTGCGCGGTCAAGAGCCCCGGTTTCGGCGACCGCCGCAAGGCCATGATGGAGGACATCGCGGTGCTGACGAGCGGCAAGTTCATCAGCGAGGACCTCGGCATCAAGCTCGAGAGCCTGACGCTGGCGGACATGGGCAAGGCCAAGCGCGTGACGGTGGACAAGGACAACACCACGATCGTGGAAGGCGCGGGCAAGACCGCGGACATCCAGGGCCGGATCGCGCAGATCCGCCGCCAGATCGAGGAGACGACCTCGGACTACGACCGCGAGAAGCTCCAGGAGCGCCTGGCGAAGCTCGCGGGGGGCGTGGCCGTCATCAACGTGGGCGCCTCCACCGAATCGGAGATGAAGGAGAAGAAAGCCCGGGTTGAAGACGCGCTGCACGCGACGCGCGCGGCGGTCGAGGAAGGCATCGTGCCGGGCGGCGGCGTGGCGCTGATCCGCGCGCAGGCGGCGCTGGACGGCCTGAAAGCCGACGGCGACGAGAAGATCGGCGTGGACATTGTGCGCCGGGCGTGCGAAGCCCCGCTGCGCCAGCTGGTGGACAACGCCGGCCTGGATGCCTCGATCGTGGTGCAGGACGTGCGCAACGGCAAGGGCGCCTACGGCTACAACGTGGCCGATGGCGACTACTGCGACATGATCAAGGCGGGCATCATTGACCCGGCCAAGGTCACGCGCAGCGCCCTGGAGAATGCCACGAGCATCGCCGGCCTGCTGCTGGTGACCGAGGCCATGGTGGCCGAGATTCCGAAGAAGGAGCCTGCGGCGCCCCCGATGCCGGGCGGCGGCATGGACGGCATGTACTAGGCCTGCCGGCCTGCGGGCGGGGTGCGCGAGCACCCCGCCTTTTTCGTGCCCGCAGGTTGTTCATTGCGCGCGGAGGGGATTTGTGCTAGAAAATGCCGAGAGTCGGAATTTGTTCCGGCCGGTGGTTGGAAGCGGAGGCGGCCGGATGCCGGCGGGTCTCCAGATGGTTTTTCGCGCGCGAAAAACCGCAAGGAAACGAGACGGATCATGGCAGACGAGGACAGCCCGGACAGCACCGCGCAGGACAAATTGGACTCCGCGCTGGACTTGAATTTCGTGCCGACCTGGGCGCGCAAGCCGCCGGAGAATCCCTATGCGGGGAGGGAAGATGCGGGGCATTGGGACGGCGGCCGGGGCCGGGGCGCGGGACGCCGCGACGACCGGCGCGGAGGAGGCCGGCGGGAGCCGGGCGACCGCCGCGGATTCCGCAGCGGACCGGGAGGGGCGCGTCCGCGCGGCGCCCCTGGATCCGGCGGATCGGGACGTCCCGGCGGGCGGCGATTTCCGGATGGCGGCGGCGGAGCGCGTCCGCCCCGGCCGGGAGAGCATCGCGAGCCGCGGAGCGACCGGAATTTCCGCAGCGGGCCCCGCGACCGGCCGCCGCGCCGGGAGCCGCGTCCGCGCCTGGACGTGAAGGTGACATTCCTGCCGGACCGCGAGCGCCTGGCGCTGGTGGTGCGGGATATCCAGGCCGGCCGTCGCGCGTTTCCGCTGGTGGAGATTGCCAGCCGGTTTCTCAGCCGCGAGGACCTCTATCTGGTGAAGCTGGAGATGGTGCCGCCGTCCGCCGGCGCCGAGCGCCAGACGCTGGTGCAGTGCCTGGAATGCCGGCGAGTCTTTCGCTCCCGGGCGAACGCCGAGGCGCATGTCGTGCAGGATCACCTCGACACCTTTTTCCATGTCGAGGAAACCGAGGT
>JAHDSS010000420.1 GCA_018432565.1 Kiritimatiellia bacterium | reverse complement strand
TCGGTCATCACTTCGTACTGCCGGGTTTCGCCGGGCCGGATCGGTTCCTTGCGGATCCAGTACATCAGCCCCATCAGGTCGCGCGTGTCGGGCTTGATCGCAAACCGCTCTTCCTTGTGTTTGGTCAGCGACCGCCAGTGCCCTTCGAGACGCTCGTGGTCGAAGGTGGTGATCTCGTCGTAGTGCCGCTTGCCCTCGCGGCTGCGCTTCTCGAAACTCAGCGGCAGGAACGTCACCGGGTCCAGCACGGTCTGGAGATATTCCTTCACCGGATACAGCTTCTCCACGATGCCGTTGGACTCCGCTTCCACCGTCAGCGTCAGCAGGCGCCGGCCGTCGCGGTTCGTCCAGGCCGCCGTCGCCGTGGCCTCGCCCACCGTGAACACCCCCCAGAGAATGTCGTAATCAATCCGCTCGCCCACCGGAAACCACAGTTCCGGCGGCGGGTCGTCCCACGGAACCCCCGGCAACGCTTTTTCGCCAAAAACGGCCGAAAAATGACCAAAAATGGCCAAAATCAAGAAAAAAAGTCCGGTTTTGACCCAAAAACGGCTTATTTTCCTAATTTTCGGCCTGTTTTTCATGCGTCCGCCCCGGGCTCATGTTGATCCGGATTTTCACTTTTTTCGGCCGGTGGGAACGGATTTTGTGAATTTTCGGTCGTTTTCTCCGGATTTTCAGCGTTTTTGGCCGATTTTTGCGTTTTTTTGCCGTTTGGGGCCGTTTTTTCCGGATTTTCAGCCGTTTTCCCCTGGAATTTTTCCTTTTCGGCCGCCTGGGCATCCGGCGGAGTTGCTTTAGCGCCGGGGGGCGGAATCCCGAGCAGGTCCATGACCTCGCGCTGAACGCTTTCGATTTCGGCCAGCTTGAGCTGCGGGTCCGGCACCACAAAGCTCTCTCCGGTCTGCTTGTGCTCGTACACGCGGATTTTGACGCCGTCGGGCTGGATCTGCACTTCTTTTTCGACCAGCAGGCGCCGGCGTTCCAGCATGACCGCCAGGATGAAAATGACGTTGCGCCTGGACGGATCCTCCGTCTCCATCAGCTCGCGCAGCAGCGACTCGGCGGTTTCCTTCCTGAGGGCCTCGGGCGCCTTGGGCGCGGGCGCGTGCCAGACGGCGGACCACGCGCTGGTTTCGGCGTCGGCGCCCGGCTCGCGGCCGGGCCAGCAGCCCGCGCAGTAGTCGTCGCGCACATAGCCGTCCGCCGTGAACCGCAGGCGCGACATCAGCGTTTCGCGGTCGGCGAATTTCGTTTGGCAGGCGGCGCACTGGTCGGCGCAGGCCCGGATGTTCCATTCGGCATTCACGGCGCGGCGGCCTCCAGCTGCCGGGCGAAGCCGGACGCGGGATAGCGTTCGCGCAGCTCGCGCCAGGCGGCGTCCCGTTCGGCCGCCTGCCCCGCTTTCCCGAACAGCCCGCCCGCGCGGAACAGCGCGTGGGGCGTCCATTCCGGATCGTCGAACAGCACCGCCACGCTCATGAAGTGACGCGCGGCCTTGGCGGCGTCTCCCCCGGCTTCGGCGGACTCGCCCAGCCCGAAATACGCGCGCACGCGCAGATCCATCGAGTCCTCGCCATCGGCGGCCTCGGCGGCGGCGGCGAACCGTTCGGCGGCGCGCGCGGGCCGCCCGGCCTTCAGTTCCAGTCCCGCCAGCAGCAGCTGGGCTTCGGCGCCTTCGCGGGTCCGGGCCTCCTCGGCCACGGCTTTTTCGTAGGCGGCGATCGCTTCGTCCTCGCGGCCGAGCGCGGCCCGGCTGGCCCCCGCCCAGTACCACGCGATCTGCCGCCACGGCGCCTGGCCCGAATGGGCCGCCAGCGCCTCCGCCGCCGCCTGCGCGCCTGCGTACTCTTCCTGATCGAAACGCCGGCGGATCAGCCATTCGATCAGCGCCGGGTTTTCCGCCACGCGCAGGGGATCGCCCAGCAGCTCCTCGACCTGGTCGGCGGCCTCGTCCATTCGGTCCTGCCGCTGCAGCGCCACCGCCAGCCGCAGCCGCGCCAGCGCCGCCGTGGGCGCATCCGGCCCCGATGTCAGGCACGCGCGCATCGCGCTCTCGGCCTCCGCCCAGTCTTCTTCGCCGGCCTGCAGCACGCCCCGCCAGTAGTGGGCGCGCGCGGCCGTCTCCGCGGACGGTTTGTCCGCCAGCAGTTCGTCCAGCCCCTCCGCCGCCTCCCCGCCCCGTCCCAGCTCGATCAGCACCAGCGCCCGTTGCAGCCGGGCCTCGGCCTCGGTCTCCGCCGGAATTTTCTTCGCCAGCAGCGCATCCCAGTCCGCCAGCGCCCCCTCCGCGTCGCCCGCGCGGAGCCGCGCCAGCGCCGACGCCTTCAGGGCGTCGGCGACGGCATCGGCGCGCGGATAGTCGTCGGCCACCCGCCGGAACCAGTCCGCCGCCTCCTCCATGCGGCCCGCCTCGCGCGCCATTTCGCCCAGCCGCAGCAGGGCCGCCGGCGCCTGCGCGGACCGCGGATGCTCCGCCACCAGGCTTTCGTAGCGCCCGCGCGCCAGGTCGGTGCGCCCGAGTTCCCGTTCGGATTCCGCCCGCATCCACAGCACGTCCGCGGCCTGCGCCTTCTCCGGCTGCGCCGGCATCGCCGCCAGCGCCTTGGCATGGTCGCCGCGCTTGAAATGCGTCACCATCGTCTCATAGGCCGCGCGGCTGGCGAACGACGTACCCGGATACTCCCGCGCGATGGTTTCATAATCCATCAGCGCCTCGCCGTCGCGGTTCATCCGGCGCAGGCAGTTGGCCCGCAGATAGAGTCCCGACGCCGCGGTCTCGGCGTTGTCCGCCCCCGCCAGGATTTCCTCGGCCGCCTCCAGCGCCTCCGCCGTGCGCTCCAGCTGGTACAGGCTCCAGGCCAGCGCCAGCCGCGCGTCGCCCGCGCGCCGCTCGGTCGGCAGTTCCACCAGCAGCGACTGCAGGGTGTCGGCCGCCAGCCCGTAGTCCCCGCGGCGATAGGCCCAGTCGCCCCACCGGTACAGCGCCTCGGCCTTCGCCGACGGCGTGGCGGCGGCCCGCGCCGCCGTCTCGAACCAGCCCGCCATCTCCGCTTCGCTCCCCTTCTTTCCGTCGTGCAGCGCCGCCAGCTCCAGCGCCGCATAGGCGGCATGCGGCGTCGCCCCGTGCGCCTTCAGCACGGATTCAAAGGCCTTCGCCGCCGCGGCCGTCTTCCCCGCCTTCTGCTCGGCCAGCCCCAGATAATACGCCGCGGCCGCCGCCGTCTCCGCCGGCGGATCGCCCTGCTGCACCCCCTTCAGCAGCGCCCGCGCCCCGTCGGCATCCCCGCCGGCCAGCGCGAACTCCGCCCGCCGCAGCGCCGCGCGCGCCGCCTGCGGCGATTCCGGATGCTCGTCGGCCACGCGCTTGTAGAACCGCTCCGCGCCGGCCTGGTTGCCCATCTGGCGGTAGCACTCGCCCGCGCGGTACAGCACCGCCGGCGCCTCCTCGTGATCCGGAAAATCCCGCAGAAACACCAGGTACTCCCCCACCGCCGTCTCGTAGAATCCCCGCAGGTAGATGCCGTCGGCAAAGCGCACCTGCTCCTCGGCGGTCAGTCCGAACGCCGGAGACAGCGCCGCCAGCAGCGCCAGCAAGCCGATGCCGAAACGCGCCATTACGATCCGGGCGCCAGCGTGGCGAAGGAAATGTTCCAGATGTCCGCCTGACGGCACGTGTCGAGAATCCGCACCACGTGCTCGTAGTCCGTGGCCTTGTCCGCCCGCAGCAGCACCGGCTGCCCCGGGAACAGCTCCACCAGCCGGTCCATCATCGCCCGCAGCGCCGCGTCGTCCAGCGCCTGCCCGTTCACCACCGCCGTGCCGTCCGCCAGCACGTTGATGATCACCTCGCCCGGCAGCCGCTGCGGCACCGCCCCCGTCGAAGCCGTCGGCAGCGCCACGTCGATCTCCGTCTCCCACTGCGCGAAAATCTGGCTCGTCACGAAGAAGCACAGCAGCAGGAACACCACGTCGATCATCGGCGTCAGCGGCACGCCGGCCGTCGCGGGCGCGGTGGCTTTCTTCTGAAAGTTCATGTCATTCGCCCCGGTTTTCCATGATCGCCAGCAGGTCCGTCGCCGACCCCTCCATCTGGCCGATCAGCTTGATCACCCGCCCGCGGAACCACGCGTACGCGATCATCGCCGGAATGGCGATGATCAGGCCCGCGATCGTCGTGATCAGCGCCTGCCCCACCCCCGCCGCCAGCTCCATCGGACGCGCCTTCGCCAGGTCGAACGCCACGCTGTTGAACGCCTTGAGCATGCCGATCACCGTGCCCAGCAGGCCCACCATCGGCGCCACCGCCGACAGGTCCAGCAGGTAGTGGATCATGTTCTGCATGCGCCCCGCCTGCCGCGCCCCCTCGCTCTCCATCACTTCCTTGAGAATCCCCGGCTTCGCCGCCGGATTCTCCCGCAGGAAATCCAGCCCCGCCGCCGCCACCGCCGCCAGCGCCGTGGGCTGCTGCGCGCACAGCTCGCGCGCATCCCGCCCGCGCTTCTCCTTCAGCAGTTCGCGCAGCCGCAGCGCCTGCGCCGCCGGCGCCACGTTGCGCGCCCGCAGCACCATCGCGTAATACACAATCAGCGCCAGCCCCAGCACCGACAGGCCCGCCAGCGCGTACATCAGCCAGCCGCCCATCCGCAGAATCTCCGCCGTCGTCAGCATCTCCGCCGCAGGCCCCGCCGCGTCCGTCCCGGCCCGCGCCGCCGTCGCCGCCAGCAGCCACCCGGGCGCCGTCTTCCATAATCCGCTTGTCTTCATCCTCGTTCTCCCTCTCGACGGGCTCCCGCCCGCGCTACATCTCCGCCGTCACCAGATCCCAGTGATCGGCGAAATACTTCCATCCGGAAATCAGCGTCACCGCCACCACCCCCGTGGACAGGATCCACGACGTGATGACAAAGGCCGCATCATACTGCCCCAGGAACTTCCGGGACAAATCGAAAAACGGAAGGACATCCTCCCGCGCCGCCAGCAGCACGAACGTCGAAATAATCGCCACCATCTGCCAGACCGTCTTCAGCTTGCCCCAGCTGCCCGCGCTGACGATCCGCCCCCGGTCGCGCGTCGCCACCAGCAGGCGCAGCCCCGTCACCGCGAATTCGCGCGCAATGATCACCACCACCACCCACGCCGGCACCAGCGAATACGCCGGCTCGTA
>JAHDSS010000118.1 GCA_018432565.1 Kiritimatiellia bacterium | reverse complement strand
GTCGTCCTGGGTGTCGTAGGCGCCGTCGAAATCCCATTTCAGCCACGACCACGGCCGCAGTTCCGTCTTGAAGCCGATGTCGCCCAGGGTCTCTTCGTCCTCCTCGGGATCCATGTTCAGAACGGTGAACACATCGGCATACGCCAGGTTGTGAACGGCGGCGCGGCGCTTGGTTTGCAGATAGTTTCGCATGCCCAGGCGGAGATAGTTGGCGTAGTCCAGCCGGTCCACCGCGTCGAACTGCCACAGGTCCGCGGGCAGTTCATTGGGCTCGAAGCGCAGGGTGTAGTCGGCGTAGGGTTCGGCGATGTGCCGCAGGTCTTCGTCTTCTTCGATTCCCGTCGGACCGTGATACAGATCCCCGAACGCCTTGAACGAGGTTTCCACGCCGATTTCCGGCAGGCTGCGCCAGACGGCCCCGCCGTCGCTCAGGAGAGTCTCGACGTCATTGGTGGTGCCCACGACGTCGCCCAGGTCGTTCGTGACGGCCACGACATTGGTCACGGGGATGCGTTCGGGGGTTTTCGAATAGTAGGTGCCGCGGTAACCGCCGCGGGGGATCACGGACAGAAACCCGAACTGGCGCGTGGGCCAATACACCATGTTGAAGGTATCGAAGCGGATGGCGTCGTACGCCTCGTCGTCGGAACCGTCGGGATAAACGCGTTCAAGGGAACTGAGCGTGTTGGCGCCTTCGTAGTACAACGGCGTCTGGAAAATCTGCTGCCGGTTGAAATTCAGAAAGGCCTCCGGCAGGCGGTCCACGTTGCCGTAGAAATCGTTGAGCCGCATGTTCACGCCCACGCCCGCGGTGTAGCGGTTGCCGCGGTGCGACAGCGTCACCCGGTTCTCGGGCTGCACGTTTCTCTGGTAGTCGTCGTCGAAGAAATCGTTCAGAAGCCATGGATCGCTGACATAGTTCAGTTCGGTGATCAGATAGTCGCGGTCGCTCAGGTTGTGCCGATCCTTCAACTGCAGCCAGTAGCGGTCCGCGTCAATCAGTTCCTCGCGCGCCAGCCGCTGCTCTTCGTCTTTCCACGGCTCGCTGTCGTTCGCGTAATAGACCCGCGCCAGCCCGTCATACGCCCGCCCTTCCGGGTCGGTCCACAGAATGTCCTGCCCCACCCCCACGCCGCGCTTGGTGCGCACGTCGAAGTGAGTGCGGCTGCGGAAAACGTCTGTCAGCGGCTGGTTGTAGGCCGTCAGCAGAAACGCGCCCATTGTGGAACTGTAGCCGGGCGTGAATTCGAATTTGGCCAGTTCTTCGAGATTGGCACGCAGATAGGGAAAATAAAAGAACGGCACGGGGCCGAGCTGGAAGCGCAGGTGCTTCGCCCGCAGGATCTTGTTGTCCTCCAGCGTCGCGGAGGCCGCCCGGACGGAATATTCCGGCCG
>JAHDSS010000466.1 GCA_018432565.1 Kiritimatiellia bacterium | reverse complement strand
CGGCACGTCGTAGGCCCGGTGGTTCATGATGTTATCGAAATAGACGCGGATGCCAAAGCGGTGGCACAGCTCGACCAGACGATGCAGGTCTGCCTTGGTGCCGTAGCGCGTGGCGATCGTCCCCCGCTGGTCCTTGCTGCCCAGATCGAACGGATCAAACAGGTCGTAGCCCACCGAATAGCCCCCGTTGGCCTTCGCCGGAGGCGGCAGCCACAGCGACGAATACCCCGCCTCGGCCAGCTCGGGAACCTTCTCGGCGATCTCGTTCCAACTCGCGTTGAAATACTGCAGCATCGCCTCGCCCCGCACCAGGGCGGGACTCAGCAACGCCAACATCCCCAGGCCGATTCCTGCCCACTTCCACCCGCAAGCCCATTTCCGCGCTGGCTTCATCATCGTGTGCTCCTCGCCATGCCCCACCCCCCTGCACCGGCAGAGGAGTTGTCGCGGCACTTCCCAAGTCTTTACGTACTGTACCATCCGCAATTCCACCGCTCAAGTCAAAACGCTTCACCTGCACCTTTTCTTTGATCCCGTTGGCTTCCCCGGAAAAACGAAGGGATGGTCCGCCCGCCCAATGGCTTCCCCCGTCTCTCGTCCTCTCCTCCCGGGCCTCTTCCACAGGGGCCCCGCTCACTTGCGCTTCCTCCAACTTTCGAATATTTCCCGCGGCATTCCCGCTTTTCCTCTTGTCGGGAAGAACGGTTCACCTTATAGTGCTGAAGGAACATCCGGGAAGGATGGAGCAACATGCGTAAAATCCTCATTCGGAGCCTGACAATCTGCGGCCTTCTCGTGCTGGCGGCGGGGGCCTTCGTGGGGTGGCGGGTCTATGGGGTGTACCAGACCACCGTCGGCGGGTTTCAGCATCTGCGCTACCTGCTTGAATCCGGCGAAACCCTGGAGGGGGCCCCCGCGGACGATGTTCTCTCCGACAGCTATCTGCTCTCTCTCTTCGGCGATAATCCGGAGTTGGTGGACCGCCTGAAAGCCGTCATCGATCTCGGCATGGCCACCGATGCCAATCTCAAACTGGGTCAGGTATCGGCCATGGTGGTCACCTACAACAAAGACGATTCGGGCCTGGTCATCGACCCGGCCATCTATGCCATCGGCGGATTTCCTGACCCCAGGAGCCGACGCCTCGGATTCCATTCCTCCGGATACATGAGCCAGGAACTCGACCACTCCCTCTGGCTGTCCGGCAACGCCATCATGAATCTCCTGGGACGGGACATCATCGTGTTCTGCGAGCAGGACAAGGCCGAACAGCACATGTCCATGCTCTACGACCTGCTCCAGGGCAACATCATCCCTCTCGCCCGGCGGGTGAACGGCCCCCCCCTCCATTACGCCATTGTCTTTCCCGACCCTAAGGAACTCGCCCCCCCCCACCTTCGCAACAAACTGCAAACCGTCATTGTCAAAGGCGAGATGAGCGGTGACTCCGGCCGGACCGAAACGCTTCTGATCACCCCCAACATGCGCACCGCCACTCAGTCGTTTGTCATTTGCAAGGACATGGCGGCCTTGGCCCGCATGACCTTCCACGACCAGTTCAGCGGCTATATCAAGGACATGCCCTGGGGCAAAATGAACGATACCTGGTGGGCCGTGGCCTACGTGGATCTTCTCGACCGGACGGAAATCATTCAGGATCAGGTTATCGTGGTCGCCCGGGCGGAATACGATCGGATTCACAACAACGCCATTCTCAAAACCATTGAACGCGCCGGCCGCGACATCGCTATGCAAAAATCCTATCTGCTGGCCGGCGACCTTCCCTGGGAATTTGTATACCGCGACAAAGACAACCCGTCCGGAGGCTATTGGAGTTCCGCCCATCGCTGGGGACCGGAATGGCCCTTGGGGGATGAAGGCATCTCCACCGCCGGCTCGGTGGCCGCTGCCGCCGAACGCGAACGCCTCAAGACACGGCCGCCCCCCCAGCCGGATGCCCCCGCCCTCACCTCACCTTCCGACCAGGCTTCCTGACCTCCACGATGCGCCGCCCATTGCCACCACAGCGACCATTCGCCATCTTGCTGGCCAGCGGATTTTTCCTGGGCCTGACCTGCGCTTCCGCCAGAGAGTTCACCGTTCGAACCCTGTCGGAATCCGGACGTGACGCCCGACATCCATCCATAGGAGATACCGGCCTGATCGCCTGGATGGGGCATTCCGAAGCCAACGACACCGCAACCCCCGGATCCCGGCGCTCGGATGTCTTTCTTTTCCGCGACGGGCAGATCCAAAACCTCACCGGCGATGATCCGCGGCTGGGCGCCCGCAATGAACGCCCCCAGGTGATCGGCAATTCCGTCCTGTTCAACGCCATGTTCACCCCCGAGGCCGGCGGCGGCTACCCGTTTGAGCTCTCCGTCCCCATGAAAACCGAGCAAATGCGGCAAATGGAAATGGATTATCCGTCACTGTTTGATCCGCCGACGTCCGCGCTCGAAGCCGCCGACGAATCCGATCTGCCCGCCGAACCGCCTCCACCCGACGAAGCCACTCCGGCGGAACCCGATGATTCCTCTCTCCAGCGCCAGATGTGGCGGAAGTCCGGCGGCAATTTCGACATCGCCATTTACCGCCCCGACGGCACCAT
>JAHDSS010000291.1 GCA_018432565.1 Kiritimatiellia bacterium | reverse complement strand
GCGGGTGGCAAACCCGGATTTCCGCCGGGTTTCCGGTTGCCCTGCCCCCCCCGCCCGCCGTACACTGCGGGCATGATCACGAAACTCTACTGGGCCGCCCGTCTGCTGGGCTACCTCGCCTGCCTGGGGGGCGTGTTCTTCCACCTGTCCCGCCTCCAGCGCCCGGATGCCGCCGACTCCTGGCTCGGCCTGGCCCTGATCGGCGCCGGCTTCCTCTTCTTCTTCATTTCCTATGCCCTGCGCGCCTGGCTCCGCTTCGGGGGCCGCCGCAAATCCGAGGAGCCGCCCGCCCTGTGAAACCCCGCCTGCGCACCCCCTCCGAGATCCTCCACGCCGCCCTCGAAAAGGAAGCCAGCGCCCGCGACTTCTACGGCGAGCTCGCGGAGAGCTGCCACGTGGACTTCGTCAAGGATCTGCTCCTGCGGCTCCACAACGAGGAAGAAAAACACTACGAGCTGATCCGGAAAATGCTGGCCCGGCTGGACACCGGCCTGCCGCCGGCCTGAGCCGTCCGCTCAGGACCCGGATTCGTCCAGGTTCCGCCGGAATTCCGCTTCGTCCATCACCGGGATGCCGAGGGCGCGGGCTTTTTCCAGTTTGCTGCCGGCGGCTTCCCCCGCCACGACCAGGTCGGTGGTCTTGCCCACGGTGCCCACCACGCGCGCCCCGCGGCGCCGCAGTTCCTCCTGGGCCGCCTCGCGGGTGAACGCCGCCAGCGTCCCCGTCAGCACCACCCGCTTCCCGAAAAACACCCCGTCGGGATTGGCCGTCTCCGCCGCCCGTTCCACCCGGTCGAACCGCACCCCCGCCCGCCGCAGCTTTTCGATCACCGCCCGGTTGCGTTCGTGGCGGAAAAACTCCCGGATGCTCCCGGCCACGATCCCGCCCACGTCCGGAATCCGCGCCAGCGTCTCCTCGTCCGCCGCCATCACGGCATCCAGCGACCCCAGCTCCCCCGCCAGCTTCCGCGCCAGCCCTTCGCCCACGTTCGGAATCCCCAGCCCGTGGAGCAGCCGCCAGAGCTCGTTCCCCTTGCTGGCCTCGATCGCCGCGCACAGCTTCGTCGCCAGTTTCATGGACTGCTTTTTGGCGTCGGCCGCGCGGTTGGGCCGGCGCAGCTCGATCGCCTCCGGCGTCAGCGCATACAGATCGGCCACGTCGCGGACCGCCGGCGGCAGGATCTTCTCTTCGGTGCGCGCCCCGAACAGCCCGTCGTCCACGGTTTCCCGCAGGCGCGTTTCGCCCGCCAGCGCCTCGATGATCGCTTCGCCGAAGCCTTCGATGTCCATCGCCTTGCGCGAGACGAAGTGCTCGATCCGTCCGCGGATCTGGGCCGGGCAGTCCAGGTTTTCGCAGCGCCAGGCGGCCGCCTCGGGATCGCGGGAAATGTCGCCGCCGCAGACCGGGCACTTGCCTCCCGCGTGCGCCGGCAGGTCGAACGGCACCGCGCCGGGCGGCCGCCGTTCCGCCGCAACCGACACCACCGCGGGAATCACCTCGCCGGCCTTCTCGATGACGACCGTATCGCCCACGCGGATGTCCTTGCGGCGGATTTCGTCCTCGTTGTGAAGCGTCGCGCGCGAAATCGTCGAGCCGGCCAGCTCGACCGGTTCCAGCTCCGCCACCGGCGTCAGCACCCCCGTGCGCCCCACCTGCAGCGTGATGCCCTTCAGCACGGTCTGCGCCTGCTCGTGGGAATACTTGTACGCCATGGCGTAGCGCGGCGCCTTGGCCGTCGTGCCGAGCTGCCGCCACCGGCGGAACGAGTTGACCTTGACCACCGCCCCGTCCATCTCGTAGTCCAGCTCGCCTTCGCGCCGCTGCAGCTCCTCCGCCCGGACGATGACGTCTTCGATGCCCCGGCACGTCCACCACAGTTTCGCCACCGGGAACCCCAGGCGCGCCAGCTCCCGCAGCATCTCCGCCTGGGTTTCAAACGCCACGCCGTTCAGCTCCCCCGTCGCATAGAACACGGCAGACAGCGGGCGCGCCGCCACCACCTTCGGGTCCAGCTGCTTCAGCGAGCCCGCCGTCGCGTTGCGCGGGTTTGCGAACAGCGGTTCGCCGGCCCGTTCGCGCTCGGCGTTCAGCCACACAAATGCCGCGCGGCCCAGGTACGCCTCCCCCCGCACCTCCAGCACCGGCGCGTCCGAGGAAATCCGCAGCGGCACCGCCCGGATCGTCCGGACATTCGCCGTGATGTCGTCGCCCTCCTTGCCATTGCCGCGCGTCGCCGCCAGCGCCAGCACCCCGCGCTCGTAGCGCAAGCTGACGGATACCCCGTCCACCTTCGGCTCCAGCACGTACTCCACCGTCTCCTCCCCCAGCGCCTTGCGCACCCGCGCGTCGAACTCGCGCATCTCCTCCAGGCTGTACGTGTTGTCCAGCGACAGCATGGGCACCGCGTGCTTCACCGTCCGGAAGCCCTCCAGCGGCTCCCCGCCCACCCGCCGCGTCGGGGAATCCGCCGCCGCCAGCTCCGGATGCGCCGCCTCCAGCTCCTGCAGCTCGCGCAGCAGCGCATCGAACTCGCGGTCCGATATCTCCGGCGCCGCCTCGGCATAATACAGGCGGTTGTGGCGCTCGAGCTCCGCGCGCAGCTGCGCCGCGCGCTCCCGCGCCCCGGCCGGACTGGAGGATGCTGTCATGCCCCGGATCATAATCTCTCCCCCCCGCCCCGTTCAAACCCAATGCGCCCCCGAACAAAAACCTCCCCCCGCCTCCGCCCCCTTTGCTAGGATGCCCCCCGATGAACCGCCGCCGCCGCTACGACAAAGGCCAGTGGGAGCTCGACCGCGAGCGCTTCCGCATCGCCGACCCCGCCCCCCCCCTCCCGGACGCCGAGGCCGCCCCTCTCGGCGAATTCGTGGACGGCGTCCTGCGCGGCATGAAGCTCGGCGCCCACGTCCATATGACGAACATCGCCGACGCCTGGCCCAACATCGTCGGCCCGCAGATCGCCCGCCACACCCGCCCCGCCCACCTCGAAAACCGTCTGCTGACGGTATTCGTCGCCCACCCCGCCTGGCTCATGGAACTCCGCGGCGCCCCCGCCCAGGAAATCCTCTCCCGCCTTCAGGATCAGTTCGGCAAACAAACCGTCGCCAGTCTCCGCTGGTCCATCGATCCCGGCCAGGCTCCCTCCTGATTCCCATGTTCCGGATTTTCCACGCCATGGAAAAATGTTCCGCCGGTTTTCCACGCCATGGAAAAATATTTTCCACACCGTGGAAAATCCGCGGTTCGTTCCGCCCATTTCACTCCCCCGCCGCTCTCGCCGCCGTCCTTCTCCTGGCCGCCTTGGCCCTGCCCGCCGCCCGCGCCGGCTGGCTCGAGGAAACGACCAACGGCCCGGTCCTGAACGTTACCCTCTTCGATCTGCCCGACCCGTCGCGCACCGACCCCGCCACCCGCGCCGAACTCGCCGTCCAGCGCGCCTTTCTCGCCGCCGCCCCCGCCCTCCTCCGCGACCGCCAGGCTGCCGCCCCCGGCCGCTACGGCCGCCTCGATCTGTCGTGCCTCTCCCTCCGCCTCCACCGCTTTTCCGGCATCCAGGTCGAAGGTGTCGAAAGCACCCTGCTGGCCATCGCCGGCAACGTCGCCCCCGACGTTCTCTATGTCAACTTCCGCCAATCCGACACCTACATCTCCCAGGGCTTCCTTCATCCCCTCGACCTTCCCGAAGACCGCTACGTCTCCGCGCTCTCCCCCAATGAACTCGCCCGCCGCATCCACCCCAAGATCGAACCCGTCGTCCGCCGCAAGGGCCCCGACGGCCGCATGCGCGTCTGGGCCATGCCCGGCGGCCCGCCGCTCGGACGCGTCGTCCTCTACCGCCGCGACCTCTTCGAGGCCGCCGGCGTCCCCGCCCCATCCCCCGACTGGACCTGGGACGACTTCTACCAGGCCTGCCGGAAAATCGCCGACCCCGGCCGCGGCATCTATGCCCTCGGCCTGTCCCGAGGCAAGCACGAGTCCTACCTCTGGATGCCCTTCCTGTGGGGCGCCGGCGCCGATGCCCTCGTCTTCGACGAATCCGACAACCGCTGGCGCGCCGTCTTCGACACCCCCGAAGCCGCCGAAGCCCTCGACTTCTACGTCCGCCTCACCTCCGAGCCCTGGACCGACGCCGCCGGACGGCCCCGCCGCGGCTTCGCCCTCAAGGACACCGCCGACATCTCCACCAAGTGGCGCCGCGGACAGCTCGGCATGATTTTCTCCTACATTGACCAGAAGGTCTTCGCCAACCTCAACCCCGACCTCACCGGCATCGTCCCGCTGCCCCTCGGCCCCGCCGGACGCGGCACCGAAATCAATTCGCGCATGATGGGGCTGTTCGCCGGCGTCACCAACCCGCTTGTCCGCGACGCCGCCTGGGAATACATTCGCTTCCAGAACTCCCCCGAAGCCGCCGCCATCCGCGTCCGGCATCTCGTCGAAGGCGGCTTCGGCCGCTTCCTGCCCCCCGACACTCTGCGCGAGCACGGCTACGACTCCCTCGCCTCCACCATCCCCGCCGAATGGCGCGACTGCCTGCCCATCGCGCTCGCCGACAGCCGCCCCGAGCCCTACGGACGCAACGCCAACGTCATCTACGACATTCTCACCGTCCCTATCCGGCACGCCGAGGAACTCGCCCTCGCCGGACGGCTCGCCGACGACATCGATACCCGCCGCACCCAGCTCCTGGATTTGCTCAAGGATGCCCGGCGCAAGGCCGATGCCGACATGCTGGGGATCGTCGAGCCCCGGGAGCTCGCCCGGCGCCGCGCCGCGGCCGCCGGCCTCCTCGCGCTGCTCGCCGCCACCGTCGTCTTCGCCCTGCACCGCATGGTGCGCATCTTCCTGCCCGGGGGAAGGGGTCAGTCCCGTAATCTCGTAATTCACGCAAGGGGTCGGTCCTATAAATTAATAAACCGCCTCCGCCGCTTCTGGCCGGTGCCGCTGCTGCTGTTCCCGGCGGCGGCGACCATCCTGGTGTGGGGCTATGTTCCTCTCGTCCGCGGCGCGGCGATGGCGTTCTACGACTACCGGATCTTCGGCGACTCCACCTGGGTGTTTCTGGACAACTTCGCCAATCTGCTGTGGGACGCCGACTGGTGGCAGGCGCTGCTGACGTCCGCGCGCTACTCCTTCCTCGTCATCGCCCTGACCTTCCTGCCGCCCGTCGGACTCGCCATCCTCCTCCAGGAAGTCCCGCGCGGAAAAATCCTCTTCCGGCTGATTTTCTATCTGCCCGCGACCATCACCGGACTCGTCGTCATCCTGCTGTGGAAGACTTTCTACGAGCCGTCCGAAGCCGGCCTGATGAACCGCCTGGTCATGCAAATCCCCGCCGCCGGCTGGCTGCTGCTCTCCCTGGCCGCCGCCGCGCTGACGCTCCATCTCGCCCGCCGCCTGCTGCACCACCAGCTGTGGAAGCCCGCCCTCTTCGTCCTGGCCGCCGGCCTCCTGCTCGCCGCCGCCCCCCTCGGCCCCCTGGGCGAAATTTTCCGCGCCGCCAAAAACTATAGTTATTGCAATAACTATAGTTTTCTGTTCGCCACCCTCCCCGAACCCGTCCGCTGGCTCGACGATTCGCGCACCGCGCTGTTTTCCTGCGTGCTGCCGATGCTCTGGGCCGGCATGGGCCCCGGCTGCCTCATTTATCTCGCCGCCCTCAAGGGCATTCCCGACGATCTCTATGAAGCCGCCGACCTTGACGGCGCATCCTTCACCGACAAAATCCTGTTCGTGGTCGTTCCGACCCTGCGGCCCCTGCTGATCATCAATTTCGTCGGCGTGTTCATCGCCTCGTGGCAGGCCGAGGCCAACATTCTGGCCATGACCGCCGGCGGCGCCCGCACCGAGGTCGCCGGCCTGCATATTTTCTACAAGGCCTTCATCTTCCTCCGCCTCGGCCCCGCCACCGCCGCCGCCTGGGTGCTCGGCTGCCTGCTCGTCGGCTTCACGCTCTACCAGCTCCGCATCCTCTCCCGCGTCGAGTTCCGCGCCAACCGCGAAGACAAGTAGCCGCGCCTCATTTCTCCCGGTTCTTCTGGATGTCTTTTTGCCACTGGCCGATTTTCTTCCAGCGGGTCTTTTCGGCCAGTTGCGCGCCGAGATCGCGCTTTTGGGCCTGGTAGG
>JAHDSS010000238.1 GCA_018432565.1 Kiritimatiellia bacterium | reverse complement strand
GGGGGGGGGGGGGGGGGGGGGGGGGGGAGGGGGGAGGGGGGGGGGGGGGGGGGGGGGGGGGGGGGGGGGACGGGGGACGGGGGACGGGGGGCGGGGGGGGGGGGGCAGGGGACAGGGGACAGAGGGCGGAGGGTAGGGGATTTTCCACGGTGTGGAAAAAAGTTTTCCATAGCGTGGAAAAAACGGAGAAAAGTTTTCCATGGCGTGGAAAATCCGGAAAAACGTGTTCCATGGCGTGGGAACGGGGCATGGGGCTTACCATTCGGCCATGAGCTGGGTGACGTCCTGTCCCGGGGGGAGGGCGGCGAGGATGTCGCGGACGCGGCGGTCGTGTCCGGGCAGGACGAGGTAGCCGCGGACGTCGGCGAGGGGCTGGAGGACGAAGCGGCGCTTGGTCCAGCGGGGGTGGGGGATGACCAGGCCGCCGGAACGGATGGTCTGGCCGTTGTAGTAGATCATGTCAATGTCAATGGTGCGCGGCGTGTTCTGGCGCAGGGTGCGCTTGCGGCCGAGGGCGAGCTCGATTTTCTGGAGGTGGGCGAAGAGCTTGTGGGCGTCGAGGGAGGTGCCGACGATGACCACGGTGTTGGTGAAGTTGAGGTTGGCGAATTCCTCGGGGACGCCGACGGGTTCGGTTTCGTACACGGGGGCGGAGGCGAGGAGGGTGACTTCGGGGATGGCGGCGATGGCGTCGCGGGCGGCGCGGAGGGTGGCGAGGGGATCGCCGAGGTTGGCGCCGAGGCTGAGGCCGGCTTCGATGCCGTTCACGAATCACCTCCGGGTTCGAGGCCGAGGACGTGCCGCATGTGGTAGAGGGCGGGGGCGCGTCCGGGGATCCAGGCGGCGGCGCGCAGGGCGCCGATGGCGAGGGTGTCGCGCGAGGTGGCCCGGTGGGCCAGTTCCAGGCATTCGCCGTCGGCGGCGAAGAGGACGGCGTGGTCGCCGACGATGTCGCCGCCGCGGACGGCATGGAAGCCGATTTCCTTTTCGGGGCGTTCGCCGACGAGGCCGGAGCGGCCGTCCACGGCGACGTCGGCCAGGGGCCAGCCGTAGCCGGCGGCGGCGGCTTCGCCGAGATACAGCGCGGTGCCGGAGGGGGCGTCTTTCTTGCGGCGGTGGTGGCGTTCGGTGATTTCGCAGTCGTAGCCGCGGCCGCGGAGGGCGCGGGCGGCCTGTTCGACCAGGGCATACAGCAGGTTGATGCCGACGCTCATGTTGGCGGACAGCACGACGGGGATGTGTGTCGCCGCGCGGGCCACGGCGGCTTTTTCGGCGTCGCCGAGTCCGGTGGTGCCGACGACCCACGGGAGGCCGGCGGCGGCCAGGACGGGGGCGGCGGCGGCGCTGGCGGCCGGGGAGCTGAAGTCCACGGCGGCATCGGCGCCGGCGGCGAGGGCGGCGGAGAGGTCGGCGCCGACGGGCACGCCCAGGGGCGGGAGGCCGGCGGCGGCGCCGATGTCCTGTCCGGCGAGGGGGGAATCGGGACGGTCCACGGCGGCCACGACCCGGAAGCCGGGGACGGCCCCGGATCCGGCCAGGCGGGTGATGGCCAGGCCCATGCGGCCCCCGGCGCCGATCAGCAGGAGTTTCACGGGGGCGCTCACGACAGCAGATCCAGCTGCTGGAGGGTGTCGCGCAGGAGGGCGCGGTTGGCATCGGTCATTTCGCACAGGGGCAGGCGGTACACGGCGGGGCCCAGGCCGGCCATTTCCATGGCGGCCTTGACGGGGATGGGGTTGGTTTCCAGGAAGAGCCGGGTGAACAGCCGGTAGTAGCGGCGGTGCAGGCCGAGGGCATCGTCCCAGCGCCCGGCGGCGGCGGCATGGACGAGGTCGGCCACGGCCTTCGGGGCGACGTTGGAGGCGACGGAAATGACGCCGTCGGCGCCGACCGCCATCATGGGCAGGGTCAGCGAATCGTCGCCGGAGAGCACGCCGATGTCGCAGGCGTCCTTGATGCGGCTGACGCGGTCCACGCTGCCGCCGGCTTCCTTGACGCAGACGACGCTGGGATGCCGGGACAGTTCGGCGATGGTGGGAACGGCGATTTCGCAGGAGGAGCGTCCGGGGACGTTGTAGAGGACGACGGGCAGGCCGAGGTCGGCCACGGCGGAGAAGTGGCGGATCAGCCCGGCCTGGGTGGGCTTGTTGTAGTAGGGGGTGACCTGCAGGGTGCCGTCCACTCCGAGTGCCTGGGCGGCCCGGGTCAGCTCCAGGGCCTCGGACGTGGAATTGGCGCCGGTGCCGGCGATGACCTTGGCGCGCCCGGCGGCGGTTTCGATCACGATGCGGATGACGTCGATGTGCTCGGCCGTGCCGAGCGTGGGGGATTCGCCGGTGGTGCCGACGGGCACCAGGCCGTCGATGCCGGCTTCGATCTGGCGTTCGACCAGCCGGCGGAGCCGGTCGGCGTCGAGCGCGCCGTCGGGACGGAAGGGGGTGGCCAATGCGGTGTATGCGCCTGTGAACATGAAAATCGCCTCTCTGGGTGGTTCGAATGATTTAAACCGCCATTGTGGAAGAAAGAGGGCAAATGAACAGAAAAAAATGGCCATTGCCGGAGGGGCGAGGGGTACGCTATGGTTTCCAGGAGATGGCAGACGAGGAACATCAGAAGCATCAGGCGACGATGCGCATTGACATCACGCCGGCGATGCTGGAGCAGCTCCAGCAGGCGCCGGTGCCGGGCGCCGCGCGGATTTCCAGCCGTCCGGGGGGGGTGCACGCGGGCCCGCGCGCGGGCGGACCGGGGGTGATCCGGATTCCGGCCAGTCCGGCGCGTCCGCTGGGCGGCGAAGACTTCCAGGTGCTGTTGCAGAGCATTTACGACGCGGTGTTCATCACCGATCCGCAGGGGATGATCGTGGGCGCCAACGTGCGCGCCGAGCAGTTTTTCGCGGCGAAGCGTCCGGAGCTGTGCAAGAAGAACGTCTTCGACTGGCTGGTGGGGGCGGAGCGCAGCCTGCTGGATACGATCCTGGGGTCGCTGGAGAACAACCGGTTCGTGCTGATCCAGGCGCTGTGCCGGCGGACGGACGAGACGATGTTCCCGGCGGAGATTTCGGTGAGCCGCCTGCCGCTGGGGGGCAAGACGCACCTGAGCTTCTTCATCCGCGACATCACCTGGCGCAAGGAGGCGGAAGAGCGCCTGAAGACCGGGTACAACGCCCTGCAGAATTCCGGCAGCGGCATCGCGGTGGCGGACACCGAGGGCAACCTCGCGGGCTACGTGAACCCGGCGATGCTGGAACTGCTGGGGCTGGAATCGGCCGAGGCGGCCTACGAACGGAATTTCCGCGAATTTCTCATCGAGGAGGCGCTGGCGGCGGACATGATCGCGGCGGCCGAGGCGCAGGATACCTGGACCGGCGAAGTCGAGATGAAGCGCGCGGACGGCACGCTGTTCTTCGCGCAGGCGTCGCTGGCGCCGAACCTGAATCCCGACGGGGCGATGACGGGCATTGTGATCTCGCTGGTGGATGTGACGCCGCAGCGGCAGGCGCAGCAGCAGCTGGAGCTTTACGCCGCCCAGCTGCGGCAGAAGAATGCGGAGATGGAGGCGGACCTGCGCATGGCCCGCGACTTGCAGTACGCCTTCCTGCCGTCGTCCTATCCGGACATCACCACGGGCGATCCGGAACGGCCCGGCCGCTTGGAATTCGCGCATGTGTATCATCCCAGCGGCATGGTGGGCGGGGACTTCTTCGACCTGCTGAAGGTGTCGGACCACCAGGTGCTGGTGTTCGTGGCGGACGTGATGGGCCACGGGGCGCGGGCGGCCCTGGTGGTGGCCACGCTGCGCGGGCTGCTGGAGCAGATCGCCAAGGAAACCCAGGAGCCCGGCGAATTCATGACGCGGCTCAACGCGGCTTATTCGAAGATTTTCAGCAGCGCCAACGAACTGATGTTCGCCACGGCCTGCTGCGTCTGCCTGGATCTGAACACCGGAATGCTGCGCCACGCGAATGCGGGCCATCCG
>JAHDSS010000347.1 GCA_018432565.1 Kiritimatiellia bacterium | reverse complement strand
TCTTGTTCAGCTCGTCGCCGATGGCGCCGAAAATGGTATGGGCGTTGCGGGTCTTGAGCGTGCGCAGAATGCTCAGCGCCTTGGCGTCCAGCCGCAGGCTGAACAGGCGCGTGGGCTTGATCTGCCCCGCCATCACGATGTTCGCGATGCCTTTTTCGCGGACGGCATCAAGAAGCGCGCCGAGGCTGCCGAGGCGCAGCCAGACGACGTCGTCGGCGTAGCGCTCGATGGCCCATTCGGTTTCGCGCCGGAAGGCGAAGGCGACCACGCGCCTGACGCCCTGGGCATGGGCGGACCGCGCCAGCTGCCACGGATAGGTGCCGCGGCCGGCGATGACGCCAAGGGTCTCGGGCATGTCAGGGGTCGGGAGCGGTTCGGTCATGGTGGGCATCATATCGCGGCGCGCCGCCGCGTCCAGCTTCTCTTTGCCGCGACGCACCCGGCCGCCACGGCCAGCCCCCCCGTCAGTTCGATCGCGAAGGGGCGCGCATTGGCCGGGCTCATCAGATCGCGCAGCGAGGCTTTCTCCCATGCGGGCAGCAGGGCGAACGGCGCCTGCACCGGCCGGCCGGAAAACGGCTGCCAGAGCGGAATGCCGTACGGCGGCGCGTGATCGGCGGTAACGAGGTCGATCGCCAGATGGCTGCCGATCAGCAGCACCAGAAAGCCGAAGGCGCGCCACCCGAAGCGGGCCGGCTTCCAGATCCGCCCGGCCAGCCAGACGGCGGCGGCGGCCAGAACCACCCAGGCCAGACTGTGCGTGCCCTGCTGATGGAAGGCATTCAGAGCGCCGGTTGCGATCCCCGGCAGATAGTCGAGATCGGGCAGGCACGCCAGCGCCGCGGCGCCCGTCATCAGGGGCGCGGCCCGGCGCAGGGAGGCGTTCAGCGGCAGGCGCGCATCGGCCGCCAGCGCATAGGCGAGTCCCGCGCCGGCCAGTCCATGAAAGACCGGAGAGGCCATGCGGGGCCGGGCTCAGCGCCCGAGGGCGCGGCGCACGGCAAAGGCCAGGTCCTGCCCGCGCAGATTGCGGGCGATGACCCGCCCTTCCGCATCCAGCAGGAACGTCGTGCGGTCGCCGAACACGCCCATCGAACGGGCCAGGTCCGGCGCACCGGGAATGACCCGGCCCGGCAGCCCGGCGGTTTCCAGGCCGGCGGCGTTGCGTTCGAGGCAGATGTTGACGATTTCGAAGCCGTGCGGGTTGTAACGGCCCCACAGGTCGCGCATCAGCGCGCGGTCGTCTTCCCAGTTCTTCCAGCCGCGCGCGAAGAAATCCACCACCACGACCTTGCCGCGCAGATCGGACATGGCCAGGGGCTGCCCCTGGAGATCCGTCAGGACGGTGTCGGGAAAAGCCACGCCGGCGGCCGCCGTGGCGCGCGCCTGGGCGCTCTCCATGATGGACAGCGGCAGCGAATCGCTGTCGGCGGCGCCCGGACGCGTCAGCACCAGCGGATCGCCGGGGCCGGTGCCGCCCGACCAGGCGTAGGGCTGCGGCTTGTAATACGGGCTGGCCTTGTACTCCTCGATCAGCTGCTGCACGGCGCCGGCATCGCCCGCGGCGGCCTGCACCTCGGCCTCTTTCACAAACAGTCGCGAAGCGTCCACGCCCGGCATGTCCCGGACGGTCTGGCGGGCGCGGCGGAGTTCCTTGACGGCTTCCCCGTGGGCGTGCCGCATGTCGCTCAATACCATCGCCTTGATCAGCGCCGCCTTGACGATGGCCTCGCCGTCGCGCCGCTGCGCGGCATCCGCCATCAGGTCGTTCACGCGTTGCTCGACCTCGGCCCACTCCTGCTGCGAGTAGTACCCGTGCCCCATGCTCTGCAACCGGCTCAGCACCGCGTTGTAGTTCGATTCAAACACCGTCGTTTCCTGGGCCGCCGCCCCCGAAACAAGGGCCAGCACCGCCGCCAACACCGCCGGAATAATGAGTTTGCGCATGACAGAATCCTCCAGATTTCCACCCGTCATTCTGCCCGCTCCCCCGCAAAACACAATGAAAAAGCATTCGGCGCCGCCGCCCGGACAATCCGGACCTGTAACCCGCACGCCCCGGCCGGCGACCGATGGGAGCGAAGGGATGAGAAAACCCGGTGAAAGGAGACCCCGTCATGAACACATCTGCACGAACCTGGATTCTGGCCGCGGCCTGCGCGGCCCTGCTGGCCGCCCCGTCCGGCGCCCTGGCCCGGCCCCGCGGCCACGACCGGTCCCCTCCCCGCCCGGCGCCGTATCCGGGGCAATCGGTGCGGTTCCATCCGCGCCGCCCGCCCCCCCCGCCGCCGCCTCGCGTGCATCACCGCCGGCATCACCGCCCGCCCCGCGTGGTGGTCACCGCGCCGGCCTACGGCTGGTACGCCCCCGGCGTCTATGTCATGCCGCCCCCGCCGCCGCCGGTGGTCTGCTACCCGGCCTGGCCGTCGGTCAGCTTTCAGTTCCGGTTCTAGCCGCAACCCCCGAGCGCTTGAATTGGCTGTTGTTCTGTGAAAAGGTAGCCGGCGGGTGGTCGCTGAATGCGCCCGCCCGCCCCTCCGCCCATGAGCGACCACGAGAAACGCGACGCCGAAGAAGCCTTCGTCCAAGAGGCGGTCCGGCGCGTGCTGGACGGGGATGTCGAGGCGTTCGCGGTGATCGTGAATACCTTCCGGAATCTGGTGGCGGCGGATCTCGCCCGGCGGCTGCCGCCGTCGGACGTGCAGGAGGTCGCCCAGGATGCCTTCGTCCGGGCCTACCGGGCCCTGCCGGCCTTCCGGGGCGATGCCCCCGTGCGCATCTGGCTGCTGCGGATCGCCCGGCATGCCGCGATGGATTTCTGGCGCAAGACGTACCGCCGCCGCGAACGACTGCTGGACGACCTCGACGACGGCGCCGCCGTCCGCCTCGAGGCCGCCCATCAGGAGCAGGTGGCCCGGCAGCAGGCCGACGACGACGCCCTGCAAACGGCCCGCGAACGGCTCAACGCGGCGCTGACGCGGCTGTCGCCCGACGATCGGGCGGTGCTGACGCTGGTGGAACTGGAGGAACGCTCCATGCAGGAGGCGGCGAAGCTCCTCGGCTGCGGGCTCTCCGCCGTGAAAGTGCGCGCGTTCCGCGCGCGAAGGCGGTTGAAGGCCATTCTGATGGCGATCGAATCGCGAAAGGAAAACGAGACATGAACACCCGATATCCCGACATCTGGAACGGCCTGCGAGCGGCCTACCGCCCGGAGACCCCGGAGCTGGACACGGCCGCCATCATGGCCGCCGTCCGCCGCGAGGCGGCCGCGCATCCCGCGCGCCGCCTCCCCCCGAATCCCGTCGCCGCCATCCCGACCTGGGCCTGCGCCGCCGCGGCGTCCCTGGCCCTGATGGCGTCCGGCGCGATCCTCGCGCAGTCCCTCGAGACCGCCGACCGGCAGATCGGCAGCGCCTGGATGCGCAGCGTCCAGCCCGACCAGTTCGCCGACGCGTTTCTGACGCCCGGCAATTCCACGCTGTAATGACCGCGCAGGAGAACCACCGCATGAAAAAAACCAAACTGGCCCTGTTGCTGCTGACCGCGCTGCTCGTCGGCGTCTGCATCGGCTTCTACGGCAACGCGGCGATCATCCGCGCCCGCATCCAGCGCTACTCGCAGATTCCCGCCAACATGCCCGAACACATCACCGACCGCCTGACCCGGCGGCTTCAGTTGAACGACGGGCAGCGCGCCGAAGTTCTGAAGATCTTCCAGGCGCACGGCGAGCGCATGAAGGAAGCCCGCGAACAGAACCGGGCGCTGATCGATTCCCTGATCGAGCAGGCCCGGGTGGCCATCGCCGAACACCTGACGCCCGAGCAGCAGGAGGAACACCGCAAGCTGCTGGACGAACTCAAGGAACGCCACCGCGCCGACCGCGCGCTGCGGCGCGCCATGACCCCGCCCCCCGGCGGCAGCAATGCCCCCGCGGCGCCCTGAGCCCTCCCCCTTACAGTTCGTCCATGCCCCCCGGCAGGTCCATGCCGGGACGGGCGGCGCGGTAGCGGATCTCGAGCCGCGGAACCCGGCGGCGCTGGTCCAGCCGCAGCTCGATGTCCTGCACCTCCCGCGCAAAGGGCCACCGGGCGGACAGCACGGCCACCAGCGGCGTCCGGGCGTCGGCCGCCTGGTTTTCCTGAATCAGACGGCGGGCCTGGGCCGCCGTCTCGAGCGCCTCCTGCTTCCACTCCTTCAAGTCCCGCAGATCCCGCTCATAGGGGGCCAGACCGCGGGCGATCAGCTCGTCCCGGCGCTGCCAGCGCGCATAGCGGGTCTGCAGCCGCTCGCGCTGGCTCCGCAGCCGGGCTTCCGCCTCCGCGATTTCCGCATCGTACTGCTCCGTCAGTTCGTCCTGCTTCTGAAGGCGCCGCCGCAGGGCCGAGACGTCGCGGGGCACCTGGACGCTATGCTCGACAGGCTCGCCGTAGCGGCGGCGCAGCTGCTCGCGCAGAAACAGAAACCGGCGCTGGGCCTGGGCCATGGACAGCGGGGGGATGTCCCGGCCGTCCGGATCCGAGAACGCCAGATGCGCGCGCGTCAGGGCGTCGCGCGTAAAGCCATAGGTCAGGCGGCACGGCAGCTCGAGCGTGGTGGTGACATACACCAGCGACTCCGGCGTCTCGCGCAGGGCGGGAATGCCCTCGGCCTCCCGGACCTCCGCCGGCGTCATGCCCCAGCGGGTGCGCCGGAAGTGATAGTCCTCCGGCGGGGAGGCGGGTTCACGGCCGTCGTCCGGGGCGGCGTCGTCCCAGACCCCGGGATCCAGGGGCGGCCAGGATTCCTCCGTTTCCGGGACATCATCGGGCCAGGCCAGATCCTCGAGGACGGCCTCCGGCTCCGCGGCATCCGGCAGCTCCGACGCGGCCGTCTCCGCGGTCTCCGGCTCCGCGGCGCGCGCCACCCGGTCCGCATGGCGGATCGCCGGCCCCGGCAGAAACCACAGCGCCACCCGCACCAGCACCGCCACCGACGCCGCCACAAACAGCACCCACGCCCATTTGAACTCGTCCATCTCCGCCTCCCGGATCCTTCAGGCCCCGGATTCCCCGCCGGATTTTCCATGCCGTGGAAACCTGTTTTCCATGGCGTGGAAAACATCCATCCGGATCTTCCATGCCATGGAAAAATCATGCCGGATTTTCCACAGCATGGAAAACTTTTTTCCACACCGTGGAAAATCCGGAACAAGCCATCCGCCAACACTCCTGCCCCCTGCCCCCTCTCAATTCCTGCCTTCCCGGGTTTCCTGTTTTCCTGCTTCGCCTTCGTTTGTTCTTTCCCGTTTTTGACATTGTCCCGGGTCCCCGCCCGGCCTATATTCAAAACAGAAAGGTGGAAGTGGTCCATTCATGAGCAACGAACTTGAGCAACCCTTCGGCGCCCAGTTGCACCAGCTGGTGGCGCATCTCATCAAAAACGCCGTGCGCATCCCCCCGTCCGTCCGCCGGGCCGCCCTCGCGTTCGAGGACGAAAGCTGGCCGGGAATGCCTGACAGCGACAAGCGCGACATCGTCCGGCAGATCGCCGAAGACACCGAAGCGCCCTCCGACATCAACCGCCATTTCGAGTCCTATCCCCACCCGTTCAGCAAAAAGCTCTACGCCCGCTATCTCGGCGCGCTCAAGAACTAC
>JAHDSS010000206.1 GCA_018432565.1 Kiritimatiellia bacterium | reverse complement strand
TCCACACTGTGGAAAACTTCTCTTCGCATTCCATTCTTCCATCATTCCAACATTCCATAAGGAGACCTGACCCATGATCAACCGCAAACCCCTCAACGACTCCCTGGCCGCCGTGAAAAAGGCCTTTCCCAAGGCCAAGCCGACCCTCGGCATGATTCTCGGCTCCGGCCTGAGCGACATTGCCGAATCGTTCACGCCGCTCGGCGTCCTGTCCTACGAAAAGATTCCCGGCCTGGGCAAGGCGGGTGTCGCCGGCCATGCCGGCCGTCTCGTCTGGGGCAAGTCCGCCGGCATCGAAACCTTCATCTTCCAGGGCCGCCGTCATGTCTACGAAGGCGTCGGCTGGGAGGCCGTCGCCACCCCCCTCTTCCTGCTGAAGAGCCTGGGCGCCAAGGCCGTCTTCCTGACCAATGCCGCCGGCGGCACCAATCCGAAGTGGAAACCCGGCGACCTGATGATCATCGACGACCATATCAACCTGATGGGCGTCACGCCGCTGCTCGGCAAACACGATCCGTTCTGGGGACCGCGTTTCCCCGACCAGTCGTTCATCTACGACCGCAAGCTGCGCGCGGCCCTGTCCCGCGCCGGCAAAAAGGCCAAGGTCGCCCTGCGCCACGGCGTCTATTTCGCGGGCACCGGTCCGACCTACGAGACGCCCGCCGAAGTCCGCGCGTGGCGCACGCTCGGCGCCGATGCCGTCGGCATGTCCACCGTGCCCGAGGCCATGCTGGCCAACGCCTGCGGCCTGCGCGTCGCCGGCCTCTCGTGCATCACCAACATGGCCGCCGGCATTCTCAACCAGGCCCTGACCCATACGGAAGTCTTCGAGACCTCGCAGAAGGCCATGGCCAACATGAAAAAACTCATCCTCCAGTACTGGAAGGAACTGGCGAAGGAGAAATTCTAGGCTCCGGATATCTCACGCCAAGACGCAAAGTCGCCAAGATGGACGAGAATGAAATCGGCAAGATCGCAGTCGATTCTGCGGTACAGATTCACCGCGAACTCGGCCCCGGCCTGTTGGAAACCGTCTATGAAATCGTTTTAGCCAGAGAACTGGAACGGCGAGGACTGAAGATTCAGCGACAAGTCTCCGTGCCCATCGTGTATCGCGACATCCGGTTCGACGAAGGTTTCCGGGCCGACATCCTTGTTGAAGACAAAGTCATTCTGGAACTCAAGTCCCTCGATCAGATCGCTAAGGTTCATTCCAAACAGGTGCTCACCTATTTGCGACTTACAGGGTTGCGGCTTGGTTTTTTGCTCAACTTTGGTTCTCCACTGATGAAAGATGGGATCAGCCGGGTTGTGAACGGCCTGCCCGAACCATGAACACCATTTCTCACGCCCGAATGCGACGCCGCCAGGGTTTTCCTGCATGGAAATTCTTTGCGTCTTCGCGTCTTTGCGTGAGACAGTCTTCGATTTCATAACTCAGCATAAAGGATTCAACCATGACCGCTAAAAAAACCAAGAAAGCCGCTTCCAGAAAATCCCCGAAGAAGGCTGCCGCCGAAATGCAGTACCACGTTCATCTCAAGCGCGGCGATGTCGGCCGCTATGTCCTGCTGCCCGGCGACCCCGGCCGCGTGCCGTTGATCGCGTCGTTCTTCGACAAGGCGAAGGAGGTGGCCTTCAACCGCGAATACCGCACTTATACGGGCACGGTGGACGGCATCAAGGTCTCCTGCTGCTCCACGGGCATCGGCTGTCCCTCCACCGCCATCGCGGTCGAGGAGCTGATCAAGTGCGGCGCCGATACCTTCATCCGCATCGGCACCTGCGGCGCGCTCCAGCGCGAGGTCAAACTGGGCGATCTGTGCATCACCACCGGGGCCGTGCGCGAGGAAGGCACCACCCGGCAGTACGTGCCGCTGTCCTACCCGGCCGTCGCCGATCTCGACGTGACCCTCGCCCTGCGCGAAGCCGCCCGGAACCTCAGGCTGCCCGCCCATACCGGCATCGGCCACTGCAAGGACGCCTTCTTCATCGAGGACAAAAACATCCCCATCCGCGAAGAAATCGATGCGCTCTGGAACGCGTGGTACAAGTCGAACGTCATTTCAACCTCGATGGAGTCGGCCGCCCTGTTTGTCGTGTCCAGCATCCGCCGCGTCCGCGCCGGCGAAGTGCTCGCCACCATCGGCCTGACCTATGACGACGCGCCCATCATCGCCAAGGTCGGCGTCGAGGAAGCCATCCGCACCGCGATCGAGGCCATCAAGATTCTCGACCGCCAGGCCCGCTAGCCGGCCCCCGCAATCCAGGCTGGCCTTTTTCCGGCCCGTCGGCTAGTCTTTCGCCCATGAAAGGACCGCTGCCGCAGTCTGCCGTTGTTGTAACAGGCAAGCCGTCCCGGGAGCTTCCGCCGCTGCGGCTGGGCGGCACGGCGGATGCGGTTCGCCGGAAAAAGAACCAGGCCGAAAAACAGCACAAGGCGGAGGCCCGGATCCGGGTGCGGATCTACCGCGACCTGTTGGCGCTGCTGGACATTGCCGAACGCCTGACCCTCGACCTGTCCGGCCATCGGGATCGCTACGGACTGGAATGGAACAGCCTTGCCCGGCAAATTGCCTGCCAT
>JAHDSS010000304.1 GCA_018432565.1 Kiritimatiellia bacterium | reverse complement strand
GGCGATGAACGCCTCCTGGGGAATGCCCACCTTGCCGAACTGCTTCATGCGCTTCTTGCCTTCCTTCTGCTTCTCCAGCAGCTTGCGCTTGCGGGTGATGTCGCCGCCGTAGCACTTGGCCGTCACGTCCTTGCGGTAGGCGCGCACGGTCGTGCGGGCGATGATCTTGGCTCCGATGGCCGCCTGGACGGCAATGGCGAACTGCTGCGGAGGAATCAGGTCCACCAGCACCTCGCAGATCTGCCGGCCGCGCGCCTCCGCCTTGTCGCGGTGCACGATGCACGAAAACGCCTCGACGGCGTCGCCGTGCACCAGGATGTCGAGCTTGACCAGGTCGTCCTCCCGGTAGCCCGCTTCCTCGTAGTCCATCGAGGCGTAGCCCCGCGACAGGCTCTTCAGGCGGTCGTGGAAATCAATCAGAATCTCGTTGAGGGGCATGGTGCACGTCAGCATGACCCGCTTGGCGTCGAGGCTCTCCGTGCGGTCGATGACCCCCCGCTTGTCCATCACCAGCTTCATCATGTCGCCGATCTGCTCGCCCAGGCAGATCAGGAACATCTTGACGACGGGCTCCTCGATGGCCTCGTACTCGGTGGGGTCCGGCAGGAAAACGGGATTGTCCACCTGCTTGACGGTGCCGTCGTTCATCCGCACGCGATACACCACGCCCGGGTAGGTCGCGATGATGTCGCAGTCGTACTCCCGGCGCAGGCGCTCCTGCACGATTTCCATGTGCAGCAGCCCGAGAAATCCGCACCGGAACCCGAACCCCAGCGCCACGCTGGACTCGGTCTGGTACTGAAACGAACTGTCGTTCAGCGCCAGCTTTTCCAGCGAGTACTTCAGCTTTTCGTAGTCGTCGGCATCAATGGGATACAGCCCGGTGAACACCATCGGATGCATGGCCTTGAACCCGGCCAGCGGATGCGTGGTGGGCTGGCGGGCGGAAGTCACCGTGTCGCCCACCTGGATTTCGGCGGTGTTCTTGATGTTGGCCATGAGATAGCCCACCTGCCCGGCGTCGAGAACGTCCACCGGGAGGAGTTTGGGCGTGAACACGCCGACTTCCTTGACCTCGTAGTCCTTGCCCGACCCCATCATCCGGATGCGGTCGCCGCGGCGGATTGCCCCGTCGAACATCCGCACGTAGATCACGCCGCCGCGAAACGTGTCATACTCGGAATCAAACACCAGGGCGCGCACCTCCCCGGGATGCCTGGATTCGGGCGGCGGGATTCGCGCGACCAGCGCTTCCAGCACCTCGGCCACCCCCTCGCCCGTCTTGGCGCTGACCCGGAAGCATTCCTCGCGCGGAATCGCGAAAATGTCCTCGATCTGCTGCTCCACGGTGTCCGGATCCGCCGCGGCCATGTCCGTCTTGTTCAGGACGGGAATGATCTTGACCTGATTGGCCGACGCCAGAAAGGCGTGAGCCACCGTCTGCGCTTCGACCCCCTGCGTGGCATCCACCACCAGCAGGGCGCCTTCGCAGGCGGAGAGACTCCGGCTGACCTCGTAGGAGAAATCCACGTGTCCCGGCGTGTCAATGAAGTTGAATTCGTACGTTTGCCCGTCCCGGGCCTTGTACTTCATGGTCACCGGATGCGCCTTGATGGTAATGCCCCGCTCCCGCTCCAGGTCCATGTCGTCCAGCAGCTGGTCGCGACGGTCGCGCATCGCCACCGATTCCGTCAGCTCCAGCAAGCGGTCGGACAGCGTCGTCTTGCCATGGTCAATGTGCGCAATGATGCTGAAATTGCGGATCCGCGCCAGCTCCTGCCCGGGAGCAAGCGCCGCCGGCGCGGGGGCCTCCGCCGCCGCGTCTCCGTCTTCCTTGTAGAATTTTGTCGCCATAAAATGTAAACGCCTTGTGGCTTCGTTGTAGCCGGCCCCGCCGGGGCCGGGTTCCCCTTCCGGCCGGGGTCATCGCCCGGCTACAACAAATCCCCCGATCTTTCCTGTTTTCCTGTTTTCCTGTCGCTTCCTGTTTTCCTGCTAAAATGTCCCAACGGTTTTTGACGCCCTCGGTTCATCCGGAGGGTTCGCCCTACCGATCAGCCAACGGGTTTTCCTGGTAGGGCGAGCCGTCCCCGCCGAGCCGGGCCGTTTTTTGTCGGGCTTTTCTTTCGTGTCATTCGCGTGATTCGTAGTTGCATTCTCCCGGCGGCTCCCCGGCCGCCGGCCTCAATCGGCCTTCCGCGCCGATTCGACCGTCCAGCGCATGTCGGCGATGGCGTCGCGCATGTCGGCCGCCTTGAACAGAAACGAACCTGCCAGCAGCACGTTGGCCCCCGCGGCCGCGCACCGGGCCCCGGTTTCCACATTGATCCCGCCATCCACCGAGATGTCCACCCCGGGAAGCCGCCGGGCCACCTCGGCGATCTTCGGCAGACCGCCTTCGATAAAGGCCTGCCCGCCGAACCCCGGATGCACCGTCATGATCAACACCTCGTCCAGCAGGTCTTCGAACCCTTGCAGCGCCGCCACCGGCGTCTCCGGATTCAGCGTCAGCCCCGCCCGCTTGCCGGCGGCCCGGATGCTCTCCAGCGTCGCCCGCAGGTCGCAGGGAGCCTCCGCATGGATCAGCACCGTGTCCGCACCGGCTTCCACGAAACGCGGCGCATACAGATCCGGCCGCATCACCATCAAATGCACGTTCAAATAGGCGTCCGGCAGCTCGTCGCGCACCGCCCGCAGGATATCGGGTCCCATGGTCAGATTGGGCACAAAATGCCCGTCCATGATATCCACATGCAGGCCGTCCGCCCCCGCCTCCATCGCGCGGCGGCAATCCTCGGCCAGATACCCCATCCGGGCGGACAGGATCGAGGGCAGAATCTGGATCGAGCTGGATTTCATGGCCCCGGAGTATAGAAACAACGCCCGGCCCGAGTACAGGAGGAAATCCGGGCCGCGTCCGGCCGGGGCGCCGGGGCGCATGAGAGTTCTGCGGTCAGCGAAGCGGGGATGCGCCCGAGAAAATGTATAGATATTGCAATATGTATACATATTGCAATAACTATACTATTCTGCCCCCCTCCTGCATTTCCGGGGATTTTCAGGCCGGCGCGGGAACGGACTCGGCCGGCTCCCCGCCACGGAACTTCACCGAAACGATCTTGGATATGCCCTGTTTTTCCATCGTCACGCCGTAGAGCGCATCGGCGGACCCGATGGTCTGGCGGTTGTGCGTGATGATGATGAACTGGGTCTTGTCAATGAAGCCCTTGAGCATGTCGAGGTAGCGGGCGATGTTGCTGTCGTCGAGCGCGGCGTCGAGCTCGTCCGTCAGGCAGAAGGCGCTGGGCTTGACCTTGAACAGGGAGAACAGCAGGGCGACCGCGGTCAGAGTGCGCTCGCCGCCCGAGAGCAGCGAGACGGTCTGCAGCTTCTTGCCGGGCGGCCGGGCGATGATCTCGATGCCCGATTCCAGCACGTTTTCCTCGTCCACCAGCACCAGTTTCGCGTTGCCTCCGCCGAACAGCTGCTTGAACAGCTCCTGGAAGTTCTCGTTGACCTGGTTGAAGGTCTCGGTGAACAGCGACGTGGTCGTGTCGTTGATCTTGCGGATCAGGTCCAGCAGCTGCTGCTTGGCATTGACCAGATCGTCGTTCTGCTGGCTCAGGAAGGCGAATCGTTCCTCCAGTTCCTGGTGTTCCTCGATGGCAACCAGATTGACCGGCCCCATGCTCTGGAGCTTGGTGCGGATTTCCGCTACCAGGGTCTCCAGGGCCTCGCGGTCTTCGGGGGCCGCTCCATCCTCCCATTCGGGGGGCTTGGCCTTGAGAACATCGGCCGGCTGCAGGCTGTAGTCGGCGCTCATGCGCTCGACCAGATTCTGGCGGTGCAGGCGCTGGCGGGCCAGCTGAATGTCCACCGCATTGCGCTTTTCGCGCACGGCATCCAACTCGGCGCGGCGGGCATGCAGATCGGCATCGCTCTTGGCCAGCTCCGCATTGCGGCTTTCGCGCTGGGCGCGGGCCTCCTGCAGTTCCGTCTGCCGGGCGGCCAGCCCGGCCTCCAGCGGGGCAATCTGGCCTTCGGCCTCGGCCGAGGCCGTGGTCAGCGCGGCGATGCGCTCCTGGTAGGAATCGATGCCGGCGGCGCGCTCGCGAATCAGGGTTTCCAGTTCGCGCAGCCGGGCCTCGAGCGGCTCCCCGCGCGACCGCAAATTCTCCACCTGCTGCTTGTAGCCGGACAGCGCCACGCGGCACTCCGTGGCCGCTTCGAGCAGGGAATTCCGCTCGTCCTCGAGCCGGCGCAGCTGTTCGGTATCGGCGGCATTCTGCGAGCGCACTTCGGCCTGGCGCGTGCGGATGGATTCCATTTCGCCGGACATGTCCGCGCGCCGCTGGGTGCCGGCGCCGGTCTTCTGAACCAGAGCCTCCAGCTCCCAGCCGATGGTTTCGGCGCGCTCGCGCGCCTGCTTGGCCTCCCGCTCCACCATGCGGATTTCGCCCTCGGCCAGGGCCATCTCCCGGCGGTGGGCTTCCAGCGCCGCCTGGGCCGCCGCCAGGCTTTCGCGGGCCGCGATTTCGTCCTGCTGCAGAGAATCAGCCCGCGCCCGACGGTCGGCCGCTTCCCGGCGCAGCCGCGCCAGGTCTTCCGTCCATTCGGCCAGCTGATGCTCGCGCGCCAGCGGATTGGCATCGCTTTCGCCCGGAGCCCAGAATTCGACGCTGCCGTCGGCACGGGCGACGATGCCATCCTGCGTCACCAGCGTCAGGCCGTCTGGGATGACGGCCGGCACGTCGGCGGCCGCGGGCACGACCCGCACCCCGCCCAGGAGGCGCCGCAGCAGCCCGGCCAGTTCCTCCGGAGCCTTCACATGGTCCAGCAGCGGGACTCCGGGCCCCTCCGCGATCGGGGCCGAACCGCCGGCCACCGGCAGCAGGCGGACCGCACCGCCCCGGGAGGCCTGCAGCTGCCGGGCGATTTCCAGCGCCCCCGCGGCATCCGTCACCAGCACCGCATCCAGCCACGAGCGCAGCACGGCTTCCAGCGCAAGCCGGTGGGATTTGCCGGCCCGTACCTTTTCGGCCAGCGCCCCCAGGATGCGTTTGGGATCCACGCCGGGAACCGGCTCGTTTTCCAGCAGTTTTTTCGCCCCGGTGGAAAACCCCCGGCTTTCGGCCCGGCTCTTCGCCAGCAAATTCACCTGCGCCTCGCGCGCCGCCGCCTCCGAATCCAGGCCGGAGATTTCCTTCTGGAGCGCGGCAAGCTGGTCCGTCCTCCCGGCCTGCGACTGCATCAGGTCCTCGACCTGGCGCCGGGCCTCGTCGGCGCCGGCCTGCTTCTGCTCCTGCTGGCCCGCCATGAGGCCCAGGCGCTCCTCGTAGGACTCCACCGCCCGCTCGGCCTCGGCCTTCTCGGCCGCAAACCGCTCGCGCCGGATCAGGTCCGTGCGTTCGCGGGCCTCGATTTCGTTCCATTCGTTCTGCAGGCGGGTCAGGCGGGTTTCGAGATCCAGCGCCTCGGTGCGCAGCGCCTGCAGGCGCCCGCGGACTTCCCCCGTCTGGCGGTCGTGGCCCGCCAGCGCGGCCTGGCGCTGCTCCAGCTCGGCCCGCGCGGTTTCGTGCGAATCCGTCGCGGCAATCAAATCCTTCTTCAGCGCGTCGAGTTCGGCCTGATGGCGGGCCAGGCTGGCGCGGGCGCTCTCCGTCTCGCGGGAATCGCGCTGCGACAGCGTCTCCAGTTCCTGCGCGCGCTCCTGGTTGACGCGGATCAATTCGCGCGCGCGCGACAGCGCCCCGGTCGCCTCGGCGGCGGCGTCCATCGCGGCGGCAATCCGCCCTTCGACTTCGGCCATGTGCCGGCGCAGCTCGTTGGCGCGGGTTTCGGCCTCCTCCACCCCGGCGCGAAGCTCTTCTTCGCGGGCGGCATGGGTTTTCAGGTCGGCCTCGAGCGCCGCCAGCGACGCATCCAGTTCGCCCAGGCGGTCCTTCGCCAGCCAGACGTCGCAGCCGCGCAGCTGGTCCTGGAGGCTCTTGTACCGGCGGGCCTTGCCCACCTGCCGCTGCAGCGAAATGATCTGGCGCTTGACTTCCTTGAGGATGTCTCCCAGGCGCAGCAGGTTCGCCTCGGTGTGCTCCAGCTTGCGCAGGGCCTCTTTCTTGTCGGCCTTGTACTTGCTGATGCCGCTGGCTTCCTCGAACACCTCGCGGCGGTCGTCGGGCCGCGAACTGAGAATCTGGTCGATGCGTCCCTGCTCCATCACGCTGTAGGAATTGGTCCCCAGCCCCGTATCCATGAACAGGCGCTGGATGTCCTTCAGCCGGCATTGCGCCTTGTTGATGAAGTACTGGCCTTCCCCGGATCGGAACACCCGGCGGGTCACCGTCACCTCGTTGTACTCCGTCCCCAGCACCGATTCGCAGTCGGACAGCGTCAGGCTGACCTCGGCCATCGCCAGCGGCTTGGCCTGGTCCGTGCCGTTGAAAATCACGTCGGTCATCGTCCCGCCGCGCAGCGCCTTGGGGCTCTGCTCGCCCAGCACCCAGCGGATCGCATCCGATACGTTGCTCTTGCCGCAGCCGTTCGGACCCACGATCGCCATCATCCCGGGCTCGAACACCAGCTTCGTCCGCTCGGCGAAGCTCTTGAACCCGACCATTTCCAGTGCTTTAAGGTACACAATCTCTCCCGCGGCGCGCCGATTTTCCGGCGCTGCACACACGGCCGCGTATTCACTCAAAAAACAGGCATGGAATCAACCCTGTTTCACTCCCGGCGACGCCTGC
>JAHDSS010000004.1 GCA_018432565.1 Kiritimatiellia bacterium | reverse complement strand
TTTCCTGACGGCCGTGGCCGAGCGGGTCGGTCCCGCCGCGCGCCACATCCACAAAGGACTGACCAGCTCCGACGTGGTGGATACCGCGCTGGCCGTGAATCTCGTCGCGGCGGCGGATCTGCTGCTGGCGGGCGTTCGGAACGTGCGCGCCGCCGTCGCCGCCCAGGCCCGGAAGCATGCCTTCACCCCCATGATCGGCCGCAGCCACGGCATCCATGCCGAACCCACGACCTTCGGTCTGAAAATGGCGCTGATGTTCGACGAGTTCGGGCGCGTGGAACGGCGCTTGAAGGCCGCCCGCGAAACCGTCCGCGTCGGCAAGCTCTCGGGCGCGGTGGGCACCCACGCGCATCTCGATCCGAAAATCGAACGCGCGGTCTGCCGCACGCTCGGTCTCGAACCCGCCGCCATCTCGACCCAGATCCTGCAGCGCGACCGGCACGCGGAGTTTGTCTCCGCCCTGGCTCTGGCCGGCGCCAGCGTGGAGCGCTGGGCCCAGGAATTCCGCCACCTGCAGCGCACCGAAGTGCGCGAGGTCGAGGAGTTTTTCGGCCGGAGCCAGAAGGGCTCCAGCGCCATGCCCCACAAGAAAAATCCCGTGATCGGCGAACAGCTGTGCGGACTCGCCCGGGTCCTGCGCGGATACGCGGTCACGGCCATGGAAAACGTCGCCCTGTGGCATGAACGCGACATCTCCCATTCGTCCGCCGAGCGGATCATCCTGCCCGATGCCGCCATGCTGCTGGATTACCTGTTCGACAGGCTGGCGGCGCTGGTGAAGGGCCTGAAGGTGGATGCGGTTCGCATGCGCGCGAACCTTGACATGACCCGCGGCCTGATCCATTCGCAGCAGGTGCTGCTGCGGCTGGTTGAAAAAGGCGTGCCCCGCGAAGACGCCTACCGCTGGGTGCAGCGCAACGCCATGGCGTCCTGGAAGAGCGGGAAGCCCCTGCTTGAGCTGGTCTCGGCGGACCCGGATATCGCGCCCCGGGTTTCGCGCCGGGAACTGGCGGATTGCTTTGACCTGAAGCGCCACCTGCGCGACGTGAAGCGCACGTTTCGCGCCCTGGGGCTGAAACTGCCGTAGGCCGCCGCTACGGGCGCAGCACGGTGTTGTCAATCAGCCGCGGCTGGCCGATCCGCACCGCCAGGGCCGCCAGCGCCGGCCGCGTAATGGGGCCGTCCAGCGGGGTCAGCGTGTCGTCGTCGGCGATCTCCACGTAGTCGATTCGGGCGTCAGGCTCCCGGGCGATCCGGGCGCGCATGGCGTCCTTGAGCGCCTGCGGATCCCGCTCGCCGGCCGCAAACCGCCGCTCGGCTTCGTCGAGGGCCTGGCGCAGGCAGACGGCCTGGCCTCGCTGGGCGGGCGTCAGATGCTGGTTGCGCGAGGACAGCGCCAGGCCGTCGGCTTCGCGTACCGTGGGGCCGGGGACAATCTCGATGGGGAAGTGCAGATCGCGGACCATGCGGCGGATGACGCGCAGCTGCTGGGCGTCTTTTTCGCCGAAAACGGCGAGCTGCGGCTGAACGATGTGGAAGAGCGCCGCCACGACGGTGCACACGCCGTCGAAATGCCCGGGTCGCGAGGCGCCGCAGAGATCACGCGACAAGGCCTTTTCCGTCACGGCCGTGCTGGCGCCTTCGGGGTACATCTCTTCCACGGAGGGATGAAACACCAGATCCACGCCTTCGCGTTCGCACAGGGCGCAGTCCGCCTCGAATGTGCGCGGATAGGCCGCGAAATCCTCGTGGGGACCGAACTGCGCGGGATTGACGAAAATCGAGACCGCCACGACATCGGCCTGCCGTTTG
>JAHDSS010000136.1 GCA_018432565.1 Kiritimatiellia bacterium | reverse complement strand
CAAGCCATGTTGCAGCGATTCATCGATCGCATGGAAGTCCGAATGGCCCAGTCCCGGGCGCGACTTCCGGATACTCCCGCGCGGAACATCAAGGCGTATATCCATGCGTGGTTCACCCTTGGCGGCGAATATCGTCGAACCGCAAGCGCTTTATTGGCCGCCGTCACTCGCGAACCTGAACTTCTAAAAACCGTTCAGCAAAAACACCGGACGGTTCTGACCGAAATCATCGAAGTCGCGCAAAAGCCGGAACTTGCGGTGGTTCTCTCTTTGGCCACCGAGGGCATGTGGATGTCGGAGTTGCTGGACATTTCACCCCTGACCGCCAGCGAACGCGAGCGCATCCAGCAGATGCTGCTTAAACTTGCAGATGAATGGCTTGGTCAATCAAACAATTCGGCATCGCGTAAATGCCGAACCTCGCAGAAATAATAGCGATCAGGCTAAAGACATATAGAGCGCCCCAAGGAAAATCGTCCATGAAGATCAGGAAAAAGTTGTCCGCAAACCCCGCTCGAATCGTTTCCATGATTGGTATCGTAGGTACCGTCTGGATGCTGTCTGGTTGTGGTAATCGAGAGCAGGCGGGAGGGCCGCCGAGCGTGGCTCCGGAAGTGGCCGTGGTGGCCATGCAGCCTGAACGCATAACAGTTACCACCGAATTGGCGGGAAGGGCGTCCGCATTTCTGGTTGCCGAGGTAAGGCCCCAGGTGAGCGGCATTCTTCAGAAGCGCTTGTTCGATGAGGGGGGGGACGTCGAGGCGGGCGACGTGCTTTATCAGATCGATCCGGCGATGTATGAAGCGGCCTACTCTGGCGCAAAGGCGACGCTGGCCCGGGCCGAAGCCAACTTGAAAGCCGTTCGCTTGAGAGCCAACCGGTATAAAGAGCTTGTGGCCAGCAAAGCCGTTAGCGCGCAGGACTACGACGATATTATCGCCGCGCTCCAACAGGCCGAGGCGGAGGTTGAGGCAGGAAAAGCGGCGGTGGAATCGGCACGACTCAATCTGGCCTACACGCGGATCACAGCGCCTATTTCCGGGCGCATTGGCCGGTCTGCTGTGACTATCGGAGCGCTGGCAACAGCCTATCAACCACTTCCGTTTGCGACCATCCAGCAACTGGATCCGGTTTATGTGGATGTGCCCCAATCCAGCGCGAATCTTCTGCGCCTGAAGGAGCGAATCGCCAGCGGCAGTCTTAAAAGTGACGGTTTGGATCAGACAAAAGTCCGGCTGATTCTGGAGGACGGCAACCCCTATCCCTTTGAAGGCGTTCTCAAATTTTCCGATGTCACCGTGGATCCAAGCACCGGTACGTTTATCCTCCGGATGGTCTTTCCGAACCCAGACCATGTCTTGTTGCCTGGCATGTTCGTTCGCGCGGTCGTTGAAGAAGGAGTGATCGAGCAGGCATTGCTCGTTCCCCAGCAGGGGGTCGCCCGCGATCCGAAAGGTAATCCGCTCGCCCTGATCGTGAACGCGAAAGGCAACGTTGAGCAGCGGATGCTCGCGATTGATCGCGCAGAGGGCAATAAATGGCTTGTTACGTCGGGACTCAAGCTTGGCGATCAGGTGATCGTCGAAGGGGTCCAAAAGGTGCGGCCTGGGGCTCCCGCAAAGGCGGTCCCATTTGGCGGCAGTCAATCGGAGAGTCCGCTGGCTGGCCCTTCCGCGGAAGAAACGAAATAGCAGAGGCCCAATATGCTCTCCAAATTCTTCCTGGATCGACCCGTATTCGCTTGGGTCATCGCCATTTTCATCATGCTGCTGGGCGGACTGGCCATCTACAATCTGCCAATTTCCCAGTATCCGCCGATCGCCCCGCCTGCCATTGCCATCACCGCCTACTATCCCGGAGCTTCGGCGCAGACGGTGGAAAACAGCGTGACGCAGATCATCGAGCAAAAAATGACCGGGTTCGAGGATATGCTGTATCTCTCCGGCACGAGCGATGCGTCCGGCTCCTCCCGTATTGAATTGACCTTCCGGCCGGGCACCGATCCCGACATGGCCTGGACCAAGGTCCAGAACAAGCTTCAGCTTGCCATGGCCAGTCTTCCGGAAGCAGTCCAACGATCAGGGGTCATGGTCAGCAAATCCACGCGGAACTATTTGATCATTGTGGGCCTGGTTTCCGAAGACGGCAGTATGAGCAACCATGATCTTCAGGACTATGCCCAGTCAAACCTGGAAAAAGTACTGGCACGCGTACCCGGAGTCGGCGAGGTTGAAAGTTTCGGCTCGCAGTATGCGATGCGCATCTGGCTGAATCCGGACAAGTTGAACGACTACAGCTTGACAGTGGAAGATCTGGTGCAGGCATTGAGGGCGTACAACGTGGAAGTTTCCGCCGGGCAATTCGGCGGAATTCCGGCGGTGGAGGGCCAGCGTCTGAATGCCTCCATCATCGTCCAGAACCTCCTTCAAACCCCCGAGGAATTTGCTTCGATACCCCTGCGAACCAATCCCGATGGCTCCATTGTGCGCATCAAGGATGTGGGGCGTACCGAGTTGGGCACCGAGTTCTATGATATAGAGGGGCAATACAATGGCCACCCGGCGGCTGGCTTGGCCATCCGGCAGGCGCCCGGCGCCAATGCGTTGGATACCGCCGATGCGATCAAGGCAAAGCTCAAGGAGATGAGCGTATATTTCCCGCCGGGGCTGAAGGTGGTTTATCCTTATGACACCACGCCTTTTGTTCGGGTTGCCATCGGCGAGGCGGTAAAAGCGCTGCTGCAAGCAATATTTTTAGTATTCCTGGTCATGTGGCTGTTCATGGGAAACATCCGCGCCACGTTGATCCCGACCATCGCGGTGCCCGTCGTGCTTCTGGGCACCTGCGCCGCGCTGGGGGCATTCGGATACTCCATCAATATGCTGACTATGTTTGCCATGGTCATTGCGATTGGTTTGCTGGTGGACGATACCATCGTTGTGGTGGAAAACGTGGAACGTCTCATGAGCGACGAGGGGCTTTCCCCGCGGGAGGCCACTGCCAAGTCCATGGGCCAGGTGACCAGCGCTCTGATCGGCTTTTGCCTGGTGCTGACGGCCTTGTTCGCTCCCATGGCGTTTTTCAGCGGATCCACCGGGATCATCTACCGCCAGTTCTCCGTGACCATCGTCACGTCCATGGTGTTGTCGGTGACGGTGGCGCTGATCCTGACGCCGGTACTGTGCGCGAACATTCTCAAGCCTGTGGTCAAGGGACACGAGGCGGCAGAAAGCGCGATCTGGTTCCTGCGCCCGTTTTTCCTGTGGTTCGACCGGGGCTTTAATCATTTCCGCAATGGATTTTTGAGATTGCTTGGTTATGCTCTCGCCAGAAAGTTGCGTTTTGTGGCCGTGTATGTGCTGATCGTTGGCGGTCTGTTGTGGATTTACAAGGACATGCCGACCGGCTATCTGCCGGATGAAGATCAGGGAATTCTGCTGGCCCAGATTCTCATGCCGACCGGGGCCACTTTGGAACAGACCCAGGCCGTTGCGGACGAGGTTCAGCAATATTTCCAAGAGAACGAAAGCGAGACGGTGGAGTCTTGTATGACATTGGCCGGCATGGGCTTTTCGGGCCGGGCGCAGAACAATGGCATGGTGTTTGTCAAATTGAAGGATTGGGAAATGCGGGTTCGGCCGGAGCGCCGGGTCAACGCCATTGTGGAACGGGCCATGGGACGGTTTTCTTCTGTTCGCAATGCCCTCGTCTTCGCCTTTCCACCGCCCGCCGTCGTCGAATTGGGCAATGCCATCGGTTTCGATTTCCAGTTGGTGGACCGCGGAGGAGGCGGGCACGAAGCCCTGATGAACGCCCGCAACCAACTCCTGGGCATGGCGGCGCAGGATCCGAGACTGGTGAAGGTTCGACCCAACGGCATGGAGGATGTACCTGAATACCGGGTGGACGTGGACTGGGAGAAGGCCGGCGCACAGGGCGTGCCCATCAACTCGATTCACAACACGGTTTCGGCGGCTTTCGGAAGCGCCTATGTCAACGATTTCATCCAGGGAGGCCGCGTCAAACGTGTGTTCGTGCAGGCGGATTCCCCCTACCGCATGCTGCCTGAAGACCTGGAAAAACTGTACGTGCGCAACACGGTTGGCAAGATGGTGCCCTTTACCTCGTTCGCCTCGGGGCATTGGACAAGCGGTTCTCCACGACTGGAACGCTACAACGGATTTCCATCCCTGAGCATCTGGGGCGAGGCGGCCCCGGGCCGAAGTTCCGGCGAGGCCATGCAGGCCATGGAAGAACTCACGGCAAAACTGCCGCAAGGCATCGGATATGACTGGACCGGGCTTTCTTATCAGGAGCGGCAGGCTTCATCCCAGAAGGGGCTTCTCTATGCCTTTTCCATCTTAATTATGTTTCTATTTTTAGCGGCCTTGTATGGGAAATGGGATATTCCTATTTCGGTTCTGCTCATCCTGCCGCTGGGCGTCATCGGCGGTTTTGTTGCCTCCAAAATGCGTGGACTGTCCAGCGACGTATACTTCCAGATCGGCATGATGAATACGCTGGGGTTGGCCACCAAAAACGCCATCCTGATTGTCCAGTTCGCCTTGTCCGAATATGAAAATGGCATGGGCTTGATTGAAGCGGCGATCCATGCGGTGAAGTTGCGGTTGCGTCCGATCCTCATGACTTCGATGACAACCGGCATCGCCGTGCTTCCCATGGCGTTCAGCACGGGTGCGGGTGCTGGGGCCATGGTCGCCATCGGCACGACGGTGCTGGGCGGCATGGTCACCGGTACGATTCTCGTGGTTCTGTTTGCGCCGCTTTTCTATGTGTTGATCGAGAAGACATTCGGCAGACGAAAACAGCGCATGGCTGAAGCGCACATGGAATCCAGTCCGGCGGTAGGAGTATCTGCAACATGAACAAATCCCTTATTCTTGGCGCGCACGGAATCGCCCTGTTGTTGAGCGGGTGCGTGATGGCTCCGAAATACACCCGCCCGGAAGCGCCGATTCCATCCGACTTTCCGAGCGGAACGGCCTATGTTGACGATCCATCTTCGCAAGAGGCCCCCAATGTCGCTGAACTCAGATGGCAGGACTATTTCTCTGACCCCAAACTTCAACGAGTCATCGGGTTGGCTTTAACGAACAACCTGGACTTGCGGTTGGCGGCGTTGAACGTGGAGCGGGCTCGCGCGCTTTACGGCATTCAGCGGGCCGAATTGTTTCCTGCACTCCAGGCGACGGCCGGCGGCGCCAAACAACGTTCTTCGGCCGACCTGACGGCACCCGGGAATCCCCGCACCGTCGAGCAATACGACGTCAATCTGGGCATTGCCTCCTGGGAAGTGGATCTGTTTGGGCGCATCCGCAGCCTGAAGCAACAGGCGTTGCAGGAGTACGTCGCCACGGAAGAGGCGCGTCGTGGCGCGCAGATCGTTCTGGTATCCGAAGTGGCGAGGGCCTATTTCGTCCTGGCGTCGGATCGCCAAAACCTCAACCTGGCCCGGTCCACGCTGGAAACACAACAAGGAGTTTACGATTTGATCCGGCGGCAATACGAAGCTGGCCTCGCCACCGAATTGGATTTGAGCCGATCCAAAACCCAGATGGATGCGGCCATGGGTGACGTGGCGCGTTATACCCAGCTGGTGGCACAGGACGTGAACGGATTGAACCTCCTGGCGGGTTCTCCGGTGCCGGAAGACCTTCTTCCCGCCGACTTGGCCAGTGTTCTGCCTCCGGGGGATATTTCGCCGGGACTGTCTTCCGATCTCCTGTTGCTTCGCCCGGACATCATGGCGGCGGAACATCGGCTCCAGGCCGCCTATGCCTATATTGGTGCGGCCCGGTCGGCCTTTTTCCCCCGCATTTCTCTAACAACCATGTTGGGAACCGCCAGCGACGATCTTTCGGGCCTCTTTGGGGACGGTACGGGTACATGGAGCTTTGCCCCGCGGATCGCCATGCCGGTTTTTGATTCGCGAATATGGGCGGCATACCGGGTCAGCAAGGCCACCCGGAAAATTGCTCTGGTCCAATACGAACAGGCCATCCAGACGGCTTTCCGGGAAGTGGCCGATACTCTCGCCGTGCGCGGCACGGTGGATCGGCAGATTGCAGCACAGCAGGCAATCGTCGATAGTACACAGAAGATCTATAATCTGTCCGACCAGCGCTATGCCCAGGGCATTGATAGCTATTTGGGTGTATTGGATGCGCAGCGTTCATTTTACGGGGCGCAACAGGGGCTCACGTCCCTGCACCTGTCGCGGTTGGCCAATCGTGTGCGGCTTTATGCCGTGCTGGGCGGGGGCGGGTTGGTCGAGAAGGAAAATCCCGCATCGACAGAACAGCGCATCGACAACCCGGGAGACGGTCAAGCGGACGTTTCGGAGGAGTGAAGCAACATGCAAAGGAAGGGACGCAGCCTGAAATCTGTTGGCCGTATCGGCCTGGCCTTAGGCAGCGGCTCGGCCCGTGGGTGGTCTCACATTGGCGTGATTCGAGCGCTGAACGAAGCGGGCATTCGAGTGGATTATGTTGCCGGGACCAGTATCGGTGCGCTCGTTGGAGCCGTCTATGCCGCTGGACAGGTGGATAAGTTGGAAGCCTGGGCATTGCAATTGGAGTGGAAACAGATTCTGTCGTTCATGGACGTGGTTCTTCCAAAGTCGGGATTGATCGACGGTCGAAAAATCGCCGATTTGGTTCGTCAGCGCGTCCATGCGAAAAACATCGAGGATTTGCCCATTCCATTTGGCGCGATTGCGACGGATTTACGCACGGGACACGAGGTCGTTCTTAGAAAGGGTGACATCGTCGAGGCCGTAAGAGCCAGCATTTCGCTCCCCGGAATTCTCACGCCGGTGGAAAAGGATCATGCTTTCCTGATCGATGGAGGCCTGGTGAATCCGCTTCCCGTGAACACGGCGAGGAGCATGGGTGCGGACTTTGTTATTGCCGTTGATCTGAACTCCGACATTGTGCCGAAAAAACGCACTCGCCACTCTCCCCCGACCGGCATCCGTTCGGGCTTGTCCCGCATTCGCCACGGTTTGGGAGTCGAGTCGGCGCACCCTTTGGCGCTCTCCCTGCGGGAAAGAATCGCTTCTCTGGATCTATCGGTGGTGATGCAGATCAAAACATGGCTGGAGCCGGATTTGTCGCCCGACATTTTCGAGGTCATGTCGACCAGCATTCGGATCATGCAATCCCAGATCACAAGGTCCAACCTCAAGGCCAATCCGCCGGACTTGTTGATTCAACCGAACCTGGGGCATATCAATCTAATGGAGTTTCATCGTACGGAAGAAGCGATTGCCGAAGGATACCGGGCGGCCCAAAGCCAGCTCGCCGGTTGGCTCCAAATGGCGGATTGCGAATGAAAACTCCGGTTGCCGCCGTTGCTTCGAGGTCCGCGCTTGAAGATGTTTCCCGTCAACTTGCAGATGCGCGCAAGGCATTGGCCGATATTCAACGAAAAAACCGACGAGAGGGCGTGTTGAATGAGCATATGGTGCATAGCGAGATGTCGGCGGAGCAGCGAATTGAAAGTTTGGGAAAGAAGCTGGCCCATCTGAAAGCCAATCTCCGGGACATGGAAACCGGGTCGCGCGATGGCGCAACCGCCGGAGAATAACGGAAAAGCAGTAAGCGTCATGACGAAAATGGTTTCAATCGTTATGGGACATCATAATCCCGTTCAATGGGGGGGGGAATGAAGACATCGTCGTGTGCAAGTCGGATCATTTGCGGAAGGCTTGACGCCGGGATCTCCTCCGGGAGCGCCAGGCCGGTTGTCCCTCCTCCGTTCCGGATGCTGTCCGGATGGCGCCTGTGCGCCAAGTCCTTCCGCCTCTTCCATGCCGGGGACCCCCTGCCGTTTATCGAACAACGTAACGATGAGGCAAATCGCGATCATCCCCAAGAGAAACCATGCAGCCGCGCTGAGAACAGGCGGCTAGAGGCAAAACATGATTCCAGACGGGCAAAGCAACCTCTTCTCCAGGGTAGACAAAGAGGACATAGCCATTCTTTCTTTTTGCGACCGGGCTCGTGATTTGCTGGGCACAAACTTGGCCGCCATCGATCAGCTATGGCGCTTTTTCGGGGAACAAGAGCGTCATCCGTCCAAGGCCATTGTGCTTCATATGCCAGCCTCGGCGCTTGGCCCAGTGAGCATAGACAAGATGCTTGCCGGTCTGCCTTTCGATGGACAGGTGGGTGGTCCCGCCAGCCTTAATGAAACCGACTTCGCCAGGGGCATGAATGCGATGCAACATTTCATCAAGGCGGTCCGGCGCACGGAATTGTCCGTAGTGGCGGCACTCGAAGGGTGCATGGTTCTTCCGCTCTTTGGGCCGCCATTGGCGTGCGATTTCCGAATGGTCTCCGCTGATTTCATACTGGTCAACCGCATGGCCGACTACGGCATTGCCCCACTAGGTGGCTTGCCCTGGTTTCTTGCCCGGAATGTTGGAAGGAAATTGGCCTGCGATCTCGTACGCCGCACAACAGGCGTGGACGCCAAAGGAGCCGTGAAGCTTGGTCTGGTGGATGAAGTGGTTCCGCAAAACGAACTTCTTGCCGCTGCCGTGGCTTTGGCGCAAGACTTTGCCCGGCGGCCATATAGGAACCGGCTCGCCCTCAAACAGGCGGCCCTCGCCGCCGACGATTCCTTGGAAGCGTACCTATACAGGGAGGAGATGCTGTTTAAGAAGTCGTTGGCCAAACGAACCTTTTCGAACGGGGGGCAGGGGCGCGCACATAATATGGCCGCCGATATCAGAATAAGCAGATCAAGAAAACAAGGGAGCAGTCCATGAGCATAAATCCAAAGCGGAAGATGACGTTTACCTTCAAAGACGAGCCCGGCAAAAAGGTCTACGTTGCCGGCACGTTCAACGACTGGGGCCCGAATGCCGCTCCGATGGCGGATCGCGATCAGACGGGCGTATACGCCGCGACCCTCCGGATCTCTCGTGGGAACCACGAATACAAGTACGTCGTTGACGGCGTTTGGATGGTCGATCCGGCAAACCCGGACTGCGTCATTAACGGACACGGATCGATGAACAGCATGTTGGTCGTATGATGTTTTCCATTCGGCAACATCAATATTCAGACGTTGCGCGGAGATATGCAAGTCGGGGCGCGGAGACGTAGTTCGCCATGTCGAACCAGCCGATCAGGGATTCGGCATTGGCGGCCGAAAATATTCTTCGGAGTTCCCGGCATTGGGAACTTCTGCAGAAACGCATGGTCAAGAACATGCAGCGCTCGGTGTTCCGGGTGGACGGCCGCTATGTGGCCAAGAAGTATGAATTGCCCCTAATCGTTCGACTTCGTCGCTTGCCCTGGACCATCGAAGATGCCTGTTTGCGCCGTCTTGACGGAGATGACGCCCCGCGCTCCTTCGGCTGGCTGGAAGAAATCGAGGCGGACCGCCGGGTCGTATGGCTGTTGAAGGAATACATTGCAGGATATCCTGTAAGTGTTTTCGTCCCTTCCGACGTCCCGGACGTTGCTCGCTTGTTGGCCCGCATCCATAGCCGGCGAATCATCACGGATGATGCCCATCCGCAAAATTTCATCCGATCTTTGGATGGCCGCCTTATGTTCACGGACTTTGGCCGCGCCAGATTGCATTTCTGCCATGGGCCTTTTCTTTTTGTGCGCATCGGCTGGGAATTGGCCAAACTGCGCCGCCAGGGATTCCAGTGGGATCCCGACCTATGGGCGTCATTCCATCCGATCTACTTCAGAGAGCTCGGCTGTTCTGCGCCGTCTCGTGCCCTCATTTGGATCAGCTGCGAAATCGCCATCGGCGTGCGCATGGCGAGAAAAACATTGCAGGGCAAGGCATCGCGGAGTTGACGTGATGATCTGCGTTCTTTTATCTGGAATCCGCAACGATTCTGTCGATCTGCACCTCGTTCGGGCGCTCCGCGAATCGGGCATCCATTTGCTCGTCATTGACCATCCGAGTCGAATTGGTGTCGCCGCCCGCGCCCACATCGAAGGTCCTTTTCACTTTGGACCAAAACCATCGCGCTGTATCAGCGTTTACTTGTATAGAAGAATTGCACGATGAATCGCCTTCTTTTGACGATGATTATCATTATGTGTGTCGCCGTTGCTTCAACTGGAGTTTCCGCGCATGAGTGGTTCGCGCCTGAGCCTCCCTTGTTCAGTCTCGGCACGGGTGTGGCCGAGGTGTTTGACAGCCATCAGGAGCTCTTTTGGAGCGTCGAATATCGACCGGCTTTTCGCCTTTATCATTTTGGCCCATGGTTCTCATTCGGCAGCGGCAAACACCACGAATGTTATGCCGCCGTAGGAGTGCTTATGAACCTTCAGCTTGGCCGCGGATGGGTTATGACCCCTAGTTTCGGCGGCGGTTACTACAACGCTTCCAGCGGGCTCGATCTCGGCTTCGACGCCGAATTCCGTTCCGGCATCGAGATCTCCAAGCGCTTTCGTAACGGCCATCGCCTCGGCCTCAGCTTTGCCCACCTGTCCAACGGATCACTCAGCGACAAAAACCCCGGCACCGAATCTTTCGGGATCGTCTATTCCATTCCCCTTGATTTCATCTTTCGCACCCGTCCCGCTTCACCGCTATAGAGATGACGTTGTTATGGTATCATCCGAAGACGTTGCGCGGCCCGATGGTTCATGCGCTGAGCGCGGAAATGGAGGGATTGAATTGATATTCCGTCCGGGGCGGGGTTGGGAACGGGTTTTGTTAAATCCGCTTGGGCTGACCAAGACCGGTGCATTGGATGATAAGGTGAATGCGGAGGCGTCCCATTCCGACCTTTCTGATATCGGGAACGCCCTTCGGGCTTTGCCGTCCATGCGCTTTGCCGGGATGGATCTGTCTGGGCCCAAACGGGTCAAAATCCTTGCGGGAACGTTGCGGGGAATTGACCCCGCCCGATGACATTGACACAAACTATAAACAGAATATAGTATCCACAAATGAATATTGATGGTCAGGAGAGCCTCGGGAAGTGGGCGGAAGAGTTCGGCGGAGTCTTTACGCTGGGGGATTTGCGCGTACTGATCGGGGAGTTGAGCGATGCCGGAATCTACAAGAAAGTGGAGCGGTGGGTTGCCAACGGGATTTTGGTGAAGGTCAAACGGGGGCTGTATGCGCTGCCGTCGGCGTCCCTGGCGGCGATCAGCGCCCGAATCGATCCGGCGGCCTATGTTTCGACCGGAACGGCCTTGAGCCGGCATCTGCTGATCGGGTCGGTTCCGGCTCGCCGCCTGCAAGCGGTCAAAGTCGGCGTTCCCCGCAGGTATTCGTGTCCGCTGGGAGACATCGAGCACCTGAGCATCGCGCCGCGGTTGTTTTTTGGGTTCACGGTGGAAAACGGAATCCGGATGGCGACGCCTGAAAAGGCGTGGCTGGATACCTGCTACTATGCCTACAAGGGCCGGGCGTTCTCCTTTGATCTGGACACCGACGTGGACCGGGCGAAATTGAACGGCGCGCGGGTCGCGGAGTATCTCGCCGCCTATGACTCGCGTTTTCGCGCCTGTTACGACCGCACCTGGAGAACCCCATGATGGAGGAGCAGCAACGGCTGTTGGCCGAGGTTCTGGATCTGTTCGCCCGGAGATTCGACAAGCGCGCCGTGCTGCGGGGCGGCATGGTGCTCCGCATCCTGGGGTGCGAACGGCTGACCAACGATTTGGACTACGTCTTCGTACCCTACCGGTCCAAGAAGGACATCGCAAAAGACGTGCTGGAAACGTTGCGGTCCATGCCGGGCGTGACCTTGAGCCATACCCTCAATTCCAAATGTTTGCGTGTCGAGATCACCCGCGGCGGGGTTTCCATCCAAGTGGAGGCCAAAGCGGCGTTGGAAGTGGATTCGCAGACACTCTCCACCGGAAGCCTGGCCCGGTTATTCAATCTGCCGCCCCGCCTGATCCGGGTCGTGGATTATTCCGTGGCGCTGGCCGACAAGATGGCGGCATGGAACGAGCGGCGTCTCATGCGCGATCTGTATGACATCTGGTTCTTCCTGCGCATGGGAGTCCGGCCGAACGAGCCGAGGTTGAGGGAACGGTTGCAGAAGCCGGACTATTCCCGCCTCGTCAAGGCATCCGAACGGTTCCAGGGCAAATCGATCGAAGACTTCTATGGTTTTTTGCGGGACCACGCCCATGCGCTTTCCGACGCCGACATTGCCGCCGAACTCCGGGACTTTCTGCGAGCCGATGAACTGGCGGGCTTGAACATGCGGTTCCGAGCGGAATTCGCAAAGCTGTAGCATTCCAGCCCATTCAGGCTGACGCCCCGGAACACCCCGTTCCGGGGCTTTTTGCGGCCAGGCGGATTGGATGGATCTGTTTCCTGACAAGCGGACGGCCTGAATCGGGGATTGTGAAAATCCGGTATCGGGACGGGTTGGGGGTTGACCGCCGGGCCGGCGGGATCTAGCCTTGGCGCCGGAAAGAAGGGAGTGCCGCGGGCGGCTCCGGCCGGGCCTGCCGTGCGGCGGTCCCGACAAGGCCAGGAGAATTCCATGAACGCATTCATCCGTGTGGGGAGCGCGCTGTTTCTCGTTGTTTGTGCCATGGCATCACGGGCCCGGGAGCCGGGGCCGGCGCATTCGTTCGGCCGGCTGGCCGGGACTCTGGCGGACCAGGTCGGCGGCCGATGGGAGGAACGGGAGGGCATTTTGTTCGGCAGCGATGCGAAGGAAGACGGAACGATGACGTTTGCCTGCACGGTGCTGCCAAACCTGACGGCCTATCCGGATGCCGTACCGGCCTGGGAGTACCGGGTGTTTTACTGCAATGCCCCCTGCCACATCCTGGCGGCGTCGGATCGGCATGTGCTGGCTGCGCCGGTTTCGGACCTTGCCGGGGCATTGGAGAAGATCGCCGGGATTCTCGGCGCCGCGCCGGTCCGGCCCGTCCGGCCGTGGGAGACGTATGTGCAGGAGGAATACGGCCTGGTGGCGGGGCGGGAGTCCATGAAGCTTCTGCGGGAATAACGACGGGCGGCCGGCGCAAAAAAAGGCTGTCCGGCGAATGGCCGGACAGCCGCGGGGAGGGGGATGGGGACTTACTTGGCCGCGTTGAGGGCGGCGAGGAGGGTGTCGGCCTGCTGGACGCCGACGAACTGCTTCACGGGCTGGCCGTCCTTGAGGACGATGAGGGTGGGGATGCTCATGATGCCGAACTTGGCGGCGACGGCGGGGGCTTCGTCCACGTTGAGCTTGGCGATCTTGGCGCCCTCGACCTTGCCGACGATCTGCTCGAGGATGGGGCCTTGCATGCGGCAGGGTCCGCACCAGGGGGCCCAGAAGTCGATGAGAACCACGCCGGCCTTGGCCTCGGCGTCGAAGTTGCTGTCGTTGAGTTCAATGATTCCTGCGCTCATGGGATGGGGGTCCTTTCTTTGAGGGGGGTGTTTTCTATTTGGTACTGCAAGCCGGGGCATCTTTCAAGCCGAGCTTGCGAAGAAGGGCGGTGGCCGGACAGATTCCGGTGAAGGCGGACTGGATCAGATTCAGGCCGATGAAGGCCGTGAAGAGCCAGAAGAGGGGATGAACAAGGAGGGTCAGGGCAAGCGAGAGCCAGATCATGATCCCGGCGAATACGCGGACTCCGTTTTCTACTGTCATGGCGTTGTCCTTTCAGGGGGGGGGGGGGGAATAATGGGAAGGATGGAAAATTGGAATATTGGGAGGAGAGAAGACGGAGCTGGGTTTTCCATGGTGTGGAAAATGCGACAATGCAAGGACTGACCCCTCCCGCCCGCGGGGGCCGCGGGCGGGGGGGGAGGGCGGATTATTTCTTCCGGGATTTGGCTTTTTTCTTGAGCACCGCGGCGAGGACCTTCTCCTTGGGCAGTTTGCGGGAGCAGAAGAACCAGTCCTGGCAGACCATGTCTTCCTTGCCGTCCATGCGGCGCTTGGCGTCTCCGCAGGAGCCGGCGGCGCCGATGATGACGTCATCGCCCGGGCGCCAGTCGGCGGGGGTGGCGACGCCGAAGGCATCGGCGGTCTGGAGGCAGATGAGGGTGCGGTAGAGCTCGTCGAAGTTGCGGCCGACGCTGAGGGGGTAGTACATCAGCGCGCGGACGATGCCCTTGGGGTCGATGTAGAACACGGCGCGGACGGCCTTGGTGTCGGACTCGCCGGGCTGGATCATGCCGTAGGCCTTGGCGACGTTCATGGTGATGTCCTCGATCAGGGGGAAGTTCACCTCGACGTTCTTGTGGCCTTTGTAGTTGATCTTTTCCTTGATGGTGCGCAGCCAGGCGATGTGGCTGTAGATGCCGTCGACGGAGAGGCCGACGAGCTTGCAGTTGGCTTCGGCGAACTGCTTTTCCATCGAGGCGAAGGTGATGAACTCCGAGGTGCACACCGGCGTGAAGTCCGCCGGGTGGCTGAAGAGAATCACCCAGCTTCCCGCGTACTGCTTCGGGAAGTCGATGTCGCCCTGGGTGGTGATGGCTTTGAAGGCGGGGGCCTTCGAGCCGATGACCGGCAGGGAGACGGGGGCATTGCTTGGCTGTTCCATGTGTTTTCTTTCTGGTTTGGGGTTGTTGTTCGGCGTTGTTGCCTAATATTTATCAAATATGGATGAATCAGCGTCCGGAGGCAAGCAGAAAGCCCACCACGCCCCAGACGGCCATGGAGATCCAGGGGTTGGAGTTGATGGGACAGGTGCCGGTGCGGCAGCCGATGAAACGATAGATGAGAAAGCCGATGGCCGCGCCGCCGGCGGCGCCGAGGATGGATTTGAGGAGAGGGGTCATGGGGGGGCCTTTTCGTATTAGAGGTCAGAGGTCAGAGGTCAGAGGTCAGGGGACAGGGGACAGGGGACAGGAGACAGGGGACAGGAGACAAGGGACAGGAGGGGCGAAGCAGGAAAACAGGAAACACAGGAAAACAGGAAAGGAAAATCATCGTTCGCAATCCTATGAATCGTGAATAATCCTGTTGATCCTGTCAAAAATGTCTTTTGGTTTGTCATTCTGTCTCCTGAGTCCTGTCTCCTGACTACTCTCTTCAGACTGGCGGTCTTCGGAACAGATGGTCATCAGCATTTTCATGGATCAACCCTCCGGTTGGGTTTG
>JAHDSS010000225.1 GCA_018432565.1 Kiritimatiellia bacterium | reverse complement strand
GTTCTGGACGACGATGCGCAGGGCCTGCTGAAGGCGGCCATGGCCGACCTGAACCTGAGCGCGCGCGCCTACGACCGCATTCTCAAGGTGGCCCGGACCATTGCCGACCTGGCGGGGATGGAACAGATCGCCGCCGACCACATCGCCGAAGCCGTCCAGTACCGGTCCCTCGACCGGCATTACTGGACATGACACGATGAGACGAATATATAGATTATAGGACTGACCACTTGAGACTTGACTGACCCCTTGACTCTTGACTGTTAGCAGTATGATATTTGAGGTGCCTTAAAAATTTCCAAGCATCATTGGAATGGCTTGTAGATGCCATGTAATATAGAAATATATAATAAAGGAAAATTATATGAGCCTAATGGACCATTGGCAAGAGGTTGAAAAGGACATGATGCTAAGGGCGGAAATAGCTGGTGATCCCAGAATATATACAGATTGGAAAAAGGAACGTGAAAAAGAAAAAAGAGAATGGGAAAAACAGCAAGAACGAATGCTCATAGAAAAACGGGCAACTCTGCCATTTAAAGGCCCTGCGCTTTTCATTGTATCAAGATTTTGCAAGCACAATGCACAGATATATATCGATAAGGAACAGTTAGTATTTACTGATCTAGATAATTCTTTGTATTCATTTACTTTATCTGCTGAAGTGTTCAAGAATGCAAAGATATCGCACAGCATATTTGCGGGTGTGTTTTCATCCGCAAAGATAGTAATATCATTACCTAATGGTGCAAAATATCATATTGGGGTCCCTAAAATCCCAAATCATGATTCTTATCTTGCTTTTCAGATCTATTTGAAAGCTATAGAGAACGCTCAGAAATAAAATTATCAACGTCATAGGATCATTAGTACCAAGGCAAGTAATCTAATCTGTCCGCCGGGTGGGTTGCTTTTCCGCTCCGCCCGATTCCGCAGTATGCTAGACTTTGGTTTCTATGACCACAGCCTATAGAAGGGGTCAGTCCTATAATTTATAATTCCTCTTGGCGGGGCGGGAGTAACAGGGGGGGAAACCGAGGAAACCACGAGTCGAGTATGCGAGGGCGGCATCCAGAAATACCTGCTCAAGGCGGCCATGGCGGACCTGCAACTCAGAGTGCACACCTAGGGCCTCATCCTGGAGATGGCGCGGAACCTCGCCGACCTGGCAGGGATGGATCATATTTGCGACCGACCACTTCGCCAAAGGCGTTCAGCGTCGGTCGCTCGACCGGCACTACAGGGCATGAAAATATTATAGTTTATAGGACTGACCCCTACTGTCCGTCGGGTGGGTTGCTTTTCCGCTCCGCCCGGTTCCGCAGTATGCTAGACTCCGGTTTCTATGACCACAGCCTATCAGATGATTGACACCCCGGGCGCCTTGGCGGCACTGGCGGAGCGCCTGAAAGCCGAAGCCGCCGTGGCGGTGGACACGGAATTCGTCTGGGACCGGACGTACTACGCCCGGCTGGGGCTGGTGCAGATCGGCACGGCCGGGGGCGAGTGCTTCCTCGTGGATGCGGTGGCGATTCCGGACCTGTCGCCGCTGGCCGGCCTGCTGGAGAATCCCGGCATCGTGAAAATACTGCACGATGCGCCGCAGGACCTGATGATCTTGCGCCGGGCCACGGGCGGGGCGGCAAAGAACGTGTTCGACGCGCGGCTGGCGGCGGGGTTCGCCGGGCTGGCCTCCACGCTGTCGCTCGCCAATCTGCTGATGGAAGCTCTGGGGGTTCACCTCGAAAAGGCGCACACGCGGGCGGACTGGGTCAAGCGCCCGCTGAAGGCGGAAGAACTCGACTACGCAGCCGACGACGTCCTCCACCTGCCGGCGCTGGCCGAGTGGCTGCGCGAACGCGCGCAGGCCGCGGGGGTGGCGGCCTGGCTGGACGAGGAAATGAAGAAATACGACGAGCCCGGTTTCCACGACGAAGCGTCGCCGGAAGAGGCCTTCCGCCGCATCCGGCTCTATCCGCCGCTGCCGCCGCGGCAGTTGGCGGTGCTGCGGGAACTGGCGGCGTGGCGCGAACGCGAAGCGCAGCGGGCGGACCGCCCGCGGAAGTGGATCCTGGAAGACCGCGAACTCACGGCGATGGCCGCGGCGCTTCCCAAGACAGTGGAAAACCTCGAAGGCCTCGTGAGCAACCCGAAGGTCATCCAGCGCGTCGGCCGCGACCTGCTGGCGGCGGTGGAAACGGGCCTGGCCCGGCCCGAATCCGAATGCCCGGAGGCGCCGCCGCCCCCGCGGCGCGACAAACCCTTCAAGCAGGCGGTGGATGAAGCCCTGAAGGCAATCCAGGCCCGGGCGGCGCGGATTCCAATCGATCCGCAACTGGTATGCAGTCGCGGCGAACTCGCCCAGCGGATGCAGGCCAGCGGCGGGGAAACGGCGCTGGACCCGGCGAACTGGACCGGCTGGCGGGCCGATTTCATGGGGCTGTGACCGTGGAACGGCTGGATTATCTCCTCCGACGCCTGCTGCTGATGGTGCCGACGTTTCTGGGCATTACCTTTGTCTGCTTCGCGCTGGTGCAGGCGGTGCCCGGCGGGCCGGTGGAGCAGGCGCTGGCGCGCATGCGCGGGATGGGGGCGGGGGAGAGCGGGCCAAGCCCGCAT
>JAHDSS010000197.1 GCA_018432565.1 Kiritimatiellia bacterium | reverse complement strand
GCGGCCGCGCCGGCCGCCGACCAGGAGCTGGCCGTGCTGCAGCAGCAGGCGAAACAGCTCCAGGCGGACATGGACCTGATCCAGAACCGCATCCAGGATCTGGAATCAAAGCCCGCCAAGAGCGAATAATCCAACCCCGCCGGGCCTGGCCGCCGTCCACGGCGCCGGGTCCCGGCTCCGAAACGGGGGTGATCCGGCTTCGGTGCCGACCGGCGTGAAGCATCGGACGCCCCCGTGACGGTAGTCTTCATGCCAACCTATCAAACCATTTTCGGCCCGGTGCCTTCGCGGCGCTTCGGCCGCTCTTTAGGCGTGGATCTCACGCCGATGAAGACATGCTGTTTCGACTGCGTCTTCTGCCAGCTGGGCCCGACCCGCCACCCCACATTGGAGCGCCGCGAATACGTGCCGGTCCAGACCGTGAAGGAGGAAATTCTCCGCTGGCGCGACGAAGGCGGATCGGCGGATTTCGCCACTCTCTCGGGCTCCGGCGAGCCCACCCTCCATTCCGGCTTCGGCGACGTGCTCCGGTTCCTGAAGACCGAACTGCCCTGTCCCGCCGTGCTGCTGACCAACGGCAGCCTGCTGTATCTTCCGGAAGTCCGCGCCGCCGCGGTCGATGCGAATGTCGCCAAGCTCTCGCTGAGCGCCTGGGACGCCGATTCGTTCCGGCGGGTCAACCGGCCCCATCCGGATCTCGATTTCGACCGCTCCCTCGCGGGCATGCAGGCGTTCCGCAGCGCGTTCGCCGGCCGCCTCTGGCTGGAGGTCTTTCTGGTCGCCGGCCTGAACGACGCGCCGGACCAGGTGGCGCGCATCGCGGAACTCGCCGCCACCCTCGCCCCCGACAAGATCCACCTCAACACCGCCGTGCGCCCCCCGGCGGAATCCACGGTCCAGCCCGTTCCGCAGGACCGCATGGAACGGCTGGCGGACCGGTTCCGGCCCCGGGCCGAGGTCATTGCCGATTTCTCTCCCCGCCCCGGCAGCGGCGTCGCCGTCAACGAGTCCGCCATCCTGGACATGCTGCGGCGGCGCCCCTGCACCGCCCGGCAAATCGCCGATGTCTTCGGCATGCATGTCAACGAAGTGGCCAAATACACCGGGCACCTTCTGCGCGCCGGCCGCATCCAATCCTTGCCACGCGGGGACCAAATCTACTATGAAGCATCCCGTGCCGGCAGTCCGTCCGCGCCCGAATCAGAATAAGGATTCTTCATGAGCAGTCCCAAACGCCCGCATCAGCACTCCTCCCGCCTGAAACCCGCCGCCCCGCTGACCCCCTACGGCAACCGCCCGATGGTCACGCCCATCGTGCATGCCGTGAACTACGAATACCTGAACTTCGAGGTGCTGCGGCAGATCACCGACGGCGAGGTGGACGGCTACACCTACCACCGCGACGACAACCCCACTGTCCGCGCCGTCGAGTGCCAGATCGCCCGCCTGGAAGGCGCGGAAGACTGCGTGGTGTGCACCTCCGGAATGGCCGCCTGCACGATGGTCTATCTGACCTATCTGCGCGCCGGCGACCATCTGCTGCTCTTCCACGACATCTACGGCGCCCACTACAAGGTGTCCCTCATCCTCGAACGCCTCGGCGTGGACATCACGTGGGTGGATGCCGCCGACTGGCGCAACCTGGCGAAGCACATCCGGCCCAACACCCGCATGATCTTCCTCGAAACCCCGAGCAATCCCCTCTGCAAGGTCGTGGATATCCGCGCCGTGCGGAAGATGGCGGACCGGGTCGGCGCCATGCTGGTCGTGGACAACACCTTCGCCACCCCCTTCCACCAGCACCCGCTCGAGCTCGGCGCCCACCTGGTCGTCCACAGCGCCACCAAGGCGCTCGGCGGCCACAACGACCTCATGGCCGGTGCCATCGCCGGCTCCAAGGATGACTACGACAAGCTCTGGTTCACCCGCCAGGCCATCGGCACCACCCTCGACGCCTACTCGGCCTCGCTGCTCGAACGCGGCCTCAAGACCTTTCCTCTCCGCGCCGAGCGCATGGCCCAAAACGCCCTGGCCGTGGCGAACCATCTCGCGAAATGTCCCGGCATTTCCAATCTGCGCTATCCCGGCCTGAAGTCCGACGAAGGCCACCGCGCCGCAGTCCGCCAGATGCGCAACGGCTACGGCGGCATGATGGCCTTCGACGTCGGCCGCACCCAGGCCGATGCCAAGCGCTTCGTCTCCGCCCTGAAAACCATCCGCCACGCCGTCAGCCTCGGCTCCACCGAGTCGCTGATCTGCATTCCCTTTCTCACCACGATGCTCTACATGCCCCCCGAGCGCCGCACTTCTTTCGGCGTCCGCCCCCACAGCGTCCGTCTCTCTGTCGGCGTCGAACCGATCGCCGACCTCCTCGCCGATCTCGACCAGGCCCTGCGCCGGATCCCGCAGGCCAAATCCAGGAAACGGAATCCGCCGACTGGGCCGCAGCCGGCGACCGCGTCCTGACGTTTTGAACCCGACCGCCATCCGCCGTCCACCCGCCCCGAAAAGATATCATGCAAATTGACCAACTCCGGCGAATCCGTGTTTGGGTGGAGGCATATGCCCGCGCCAGTGCCGTCGACGGCGTCCTCCCCGCGGCCGTCGCCCTCAAGCTCGACCACACCCGGCGCGTCGCGGAAAACGCCCGCGACATCGCCCGGGATCTGGACTGGAGCCCGGACGACGTGCGCCTCGCCGAGGCCCTCGGCTGGCTGCATGACGCCGGGCGCTTTGCCCAGTTCGGCGAATTCGGCCACTTCCACGATGCCTCCTCCTTCAACCACGGCCACCGCGGCGCCGACCTCGTCCGCGAATCCGGCGTGCTGGACAGCCTGGACGAGGACTCCCGCGGCTGCCTCCTCGACGGCATCCGCCACCACAACGCCAAGACCCTGCCGGAAGAGCTGCCGCCCGGCCGCCGCGCCTTTCTTGAGTTGATCCGCGACGCCGACAAGCTCGACATCTTCCGCGTCGTCGCCGAAGGCCTGGAACGCAACGGATTCCGCGAACTGGCCGGCATGTGGCCGCACATCAATCTCGACGGCCCCGTCAATCCGCGCCTGCTCGAAGACCTCCGCGCCCGGGACAAAGGCGATGTCTCCCACGTGAAGTCGTTGGCCGATTTTCTCCTGCTTGAAGCCTCCTGGCTCTACGATCTCCATTTCGCCCCCGCCCGCGCCCGCGCCCGCCGCGCGCGCGTCCTCGACGCCCTCGCCGCCCATCTTCCCTCCGATCCGGACGTCCGCGCCGTGCTCGACGATACCCGCCGCTTCCTGGAATCCGCCCCGTGCTGAAGAGCTTCCATCTCTGCGACACCCACCGCTGGCGGGTCCGGCGCTACCGGCATTTCGATTTCCGCCCCGGCCTCAACCTGCTGATCGGCCCCAACGGCACCGGCAAAAGCACCCTGCTGCGCACCCTCGCTTCCTGCGCCGACTGCCGGCGCGTCGAAGACGGCCCCACCGAGTACGTGTTTTTCGACGCCGAGCGCATGAACCCCCGTCATCCCGACGCCCCCGTCCGCAATCCGACGGAAATGAAACTCCACGTGCGCTCGATGTTTTCCTCCCACGGCGAAATCCTCCAGGCCGTTTTCTCCACCCTGCGCCTGGCCCCCGGCTCCTGCCTCCTGCTGGACGAGCCCGAAGCCGGGCAGGATTTCGATCACATTCTCGCGCTGCGCGCCGCCATGGACCGCGCCGTCGCGCGCGGCATCCAGATCATCGCCGCCACCCACGAAGTCCTCTTCTGGGAACGCGCCCACATCATCGAACTGCGCCGAAACTACCGCCACCGCGTCACCGAAGCCCTCTGCCGGATGCGCTGTCTGCAACACCCCGAAGAACCCGCGCCATGAACATCCTCCTCGAATGCGTTCCCTGCTTCGCCCGCCAGGCCCTCGATGCCGTCGTGGAAGCCGTCCCGGACCCCGCCCGCCGCGAACCGATTCTGCGACGCCTCCTGCGTGAAATCGCCGACGCCGACTGGTCCGGCTCCCCGCCCGCCATGGCCCAGCGCCTGCATCGCGCCATCCGGCGGGAACTGGGCCAGCCCGACCCCTACCGCGCCGTCAAGGACCGCATGAACGAGACCGCCCGGCAGCTGGTCCCGGCGATGCGCGCGCGCATCGCCGCCCATCCCGATCCGCGCGAAGCCGCCGTCCGCGTCGCCATCGGCGGCAACCTGCTCGACGTCGGCGCCAAAACCCAGATCGCCGCCGAAGCCCTGTCCGCCCATCTGGAAACCATCTGGACCCAGCCGCTGCGCGGCGACCTCGAAGGGCTCTTCCGGGCCGCCGAACGCGCCCGTTCCATACTCTATCTCGCCGACAACGCCGGCGAAATTTTCTTCGACCGCCTGCTCATCGAGCAGCTCCCCGCGGAAAAAATCACCGTCTTCATGCGCGGCGCCCCCGTGCTCAACGACGCCACGCTGGCCGACGCCGAATCCGCCGGCCTGCCCGAAATCGCCCCCGTGCTCGACAACGGCTCCGACGCCCCCGGCACCATCCTGGAAGACTGCTCGGACCGCTTCCGCAACTGGTTCGACCGCGCCGATCTCATCATCGCCAAGGGCCAGGGCAACTACGAAACCCTCTCCGATGTTGACCGGAACATCTACTTCCTGTTTACCGTCAAATGCCCGCTGGTGGCCCGCCGCGTCGGCGAACCCGTCGGCAGCCTGGTGGTCAAACCCGGACAAGCGGAAAGCGAGGACTCCCCATGAACCACGGAAAACTGATCTTCAAGGAACTGAAAGCCCATGCGCCCTTCACGGCGGCAGGGACACTGCTCGGCATCCTGCTGCTGCTGGGACTGCTCCGGATGAACCTCCCCGACGGCACAGCGCATCACCTGTTCGCCGTCCTGCATCCCCTGCACGTGCTGCTGAGCGCGCAAGCCACCGTGGCCACCTTCCGGCGGGCCGGGGGTCTGGGATTCTGGCGCATCCTCGCCATCGGCTATCTCGGCGGCGTCGGCATCGGCACCCTCAGCGACTGCCTGATTCCCTATCTCGGCGAATGGATGCTCGGCCTGCCCAATCCCGGTTTCCATCTCGGCTTCATCGAGGAATGGTGGCTGGTCAATCCCCTTGCGCTGGCCGGCATCGTGCTGGGCGCCTGGAGCGTCCGGACCCGCGTGCCCCACGGCCTCCATGTCCTGATCAGCACCGGCGCCTCCCTGTTTCATATCGCCATGGCCATGGGCGGCGTTCCTTCCGCACCGATCCTCGGCGGCATCGCGGTCTTCCTGTTCCTGTCGGTCTGGATCCCCTGCTGCACCAGCGACATTGTCTTTCCGCTGCTGTTCGCCCCGGACAAGGACGCCATCACCAGCTGCTGCGGTCATTCCCATTCCCACTGAGCCGAGGCCTGCATGCCCAGCCTGATGCCCGGAATGCCCGGAACCAAGGAAGCCTACGGCATCTGCGTCGTCGGCCCGGATGGCCTCGTCCGCATCCCGCCCCGGGCATTCGCCCGCTATGATTGGCACGAAGACGATCTGGCCGTCGCCGTCACCACCCATCGCGGCGAACCGGGCTTCGCCCTGCTGAACAAGGCCCGCGCCGAAGCCTCCGTATTCCGGAAATACATCGACCAGCTCGACCGGCCCGATGCCGTGCGCGGATTCAACGGCAAAGCCTATGCCCTTCTCCGCGTCGGCCCTGGAACCGTCCGGCTCGCCCCTGCCCTGCTCGAGGCGTTTCATCTGCACGCCGGCGACCGGCTGCTGGCCGTCAAAAGCACCACCATCGCCCTGAGCTTCACGCCCGCGGACATCTGGAAGGCCAAGTTCCGCCGGCGCGGACTCGAACAGGCCGTCGCCAACATGGACCGCCTCGAGGTGTTCGACTAGGAGCGCATCTGCGATAAGGTGCATCCAAATTGGGAATTGGGCTGTCCGGCTGTCATCCCGAGCGAAGTCGAGGGATCTCGGCCTGGTCCCGCAGGCCAGCCTTTGAGATGAAACCCGGATCCCGCGGTGGCGGGACAAGTGATTTCGACTCCGGCGCTGCGCGCCTTCGCTCAATATGACCTGGGCGTGCACCCAATCGCAGATGCACCCTTCGACTAGGCAGCTAGCGCCCCGCGGTTGACGCCATCCCCGTTCTGGGTATATGTTCTTTTACATGCCCCGGCCCGTCCAGACCCGCAAAATCGAGTTCGTCCCGCGCGTGAACTGTTTCAAACCCGTCGGCGTGCCCCTGACCCGCCTGCAGGAAACCGCGCTGACGCTCGATGAACTGGAAGCCCTGCGCCTGGCCGACCTCAACGGCCTCTACCAGGAGGCCGCGGCGGAAAAAATGGCTATTTCCCGTTCCGCCTTCGCCCGCACCCTGGAATCCGCCCGGCGCAAGATCGCCGACGCCCTGATCCACGGCAAATCCCTGCGGATGGAAGGCGGGCCGGTCCAGGCCGGCCCCGGCCGGGCCGGCATCTGTCCGAGCGACTGTCCGTGCCGCCGCCGGAGGGGATGGCGGCGATGACCCCCCGCGCCGCCCTCCGTCTTCTGCACAACGAAATCGTGCAGGTCGCCGGCTGCACCGAACCTGCCGCCATCGCCTATGCGTTCCGCACCCTGATCCGGCACCTGCCGCATCCCCCGGGACCCGACAGCCTCTTGGCGCGCCTGCACATCTCCCGCGACGCCTTCCGCAACGCCTCCACCGCCGTCGTTCCGCACCTCAAGAAACCCGGCATCCTCGCCGCCGCCGCCGCCGGCTGCGCCTCCCGCGCCGCCGATTTCAATGTCTTTGCCGACTTCGACCTGCCCCTGGCCCGCCGCTTCATGAAAAACGGCGACTGGCTGCGCGTCGTTCCCGTTCGCCGCAACGGGCTGGTTGTCGCCTTGTCGTTCAATGCCGATACCCAGATCCTCCTGAAAGGCCGCCACGACCACATCGAACGGCTCGTGGTGGACGGCCGCGATCTCACGCCCCGTCCACGCCCCCTGCCCCCGCCCCCCCGGCTGGAAGACATGTTTGCCCTGGCCCGCAGGCGCGATCCGGAACTCGAAGCCCTGGCCCTCGACTTCATCACCCGCCAGGTGCCGTCCGGGAAGGGGTATGCCCTCGAAGATCAGGTGGCCCGCCGCGTTGCCGGCCGCATGGCCGGCTACGCCCACCCCGTCATGACCATCACCGGCTCCGGCAACCAGGGCATTTTCCTCGGCCTGCCCTACCGCCATCTCTACCGGCAGCGGGGCCGGGACATCCTTCCCGCCGTTGTGTTCTCCCTTCTGGCCCAGGTGCATCTCAGCCACAAGCACGACCGCCTGTCTTCCGAATGCGGGCTCGCCACCAAGGCGGCCCCCGCGCTCGCCGCCGGCCTCGCCTTCGCCGGCGGCGCCTCCCCGGCGGATATCCGGCGCCTGTTCCGGGACATCCCCGCCCGCATCGGCCCCCTGCCCTGCGAAGGCGCCGAGCCCGCCTGCGGCGGCAAATCCCGCCGCGCCCTTCGCGCCGTCTGGCCTTTCTTTGCGGCCCCGGCCTGACGGTTCATCCCCCCGCCGCCGCCAAACCGCCCGTTTCCTCGATTGACGCCCCCCCTCCCGGCCGCTATCCTCTCCACCGTGGGCAGATTTCCACCTCCCTCCGGGAAAGGATGGCGCCATGAGCCGAGAACGCATTCTGCTGGTTGAAGACGAACAGGATATCCAGGAATTGCTGAAATTTCATCTGGAGCACGAAGGCTTTGCCGTCACGGCGGCCGGCACCGGCGAAGAAGCCCTCAAGCATCTGGCCACCCAGAACCCGGATCTGATCCTGCTGGATCTCATGCTGCCCGGCATCAACGGGACCGAAGTCTGCCGCCGCGTGAAATCCCGGCCGGCCACCGCCGACATCCCCATCATCATGCTGACGGCCAAGGACAGCGAAGCCGACATCATCGCCGGCCTGGAGACGGGCGCCGCCGACTACGTCACCAAACCCTTCAGCCCTCGCATCCTGGTGGCGCGCATCCATGCCGTCCTGCGCCGCCCCGATCCCGAACCCGCCGGCAGCGTGGCCACCCCTGCCATTCACATCGGGTCCCTCACCATTGACGCCAACCGCCACAAGGTCGAAATCAAGGGCAAGGACGTTCCGCTGACCTGCACCGAATTCCGTATTCTGCAGCTCCTGGCGTCAAGCCCCGGGCGCGCCTTCAACCGCCAGCAGATCGTGGACCAGGTCCGCGGCGAATCCCATGCCGTCACCGAGCGCATCGTGGATGTCCAGATGGTCAGCCTGCGAAAGAAGCTGGGCAACCTGGGCGACTGGGTGGAAACCGTTCGGGGCATCGGATACCGCTTCAAGGAAGTCTGAGTCCGTGCCGCGGCCGTTCTCCTCGCGCCGGTTCATGCTTCAGTACACCGCCGTGGCCGCCACGGCGGTTCTGTTTGTCTTTGTCCTCTTCCGCCTGCCTTGCCACCGGCGCGAACAGGCTCTGCTTCATCGGCAGATGGCCATGCTGCAGCGGCTGATCACCGTCAGCTATCCCCTGCAGGTCCCCGGCATGTTCCCGCAATGGCTGGCCCGTACGTCGCTGGAACAGTGGATCTCTCCGGGCTGGAACATCACCTGGCTGGCGCCCGATCAGCAAGTCCGCTGGAGCACCCACCCCGTCCAGGCCGCTGAACTGCCGGCCCCCGTCCGCCAGGCGCTGGATGAGTTCCGCCGGAACGCGGACTCTCCTGCGCAGTGCATCCGCATTCCCCACGCCTGGCACCCGCGTACCTGGCACGTGCTCCCCCTGGCCCCCGGTGATGCCGACGCCGGCCTGCTGCTCCTCCAGGCCCCCCTCCCCCGCTTTCTGCTCGATGACATGGATTTCTGGGGCCTGGCCCTGTTGCTGATCGGCCTGCAGGTCTTCGGCCTCCTCGTGTATCAGTGGCGGATCCGGCGCCATATCCAAAATCTCCTCCGGAATACCGGGCTGGACGATCTGCCCCCCGTCCGGTCATCGGACAGTCTGGAGACCTGGACCCGGCGCTACGTGGCCTCCGCCGCCCGCGAAATCGCCGAAGACCGCGACTTGTTCGATGCCCTGTTCGAGCTGCTGCAGGACGGCATTCTGCTCCTCGATGCCGGCGACCGCATTTTACGCGCCAATTCCGCCGCCGCGAAAATGCTGGGACCGTCCGCCGCCGCCCTGGCGGGCCAGGCGCTCGCGGACACCCCCGGCCACGAACCTCTCGCCGCCCTGGCCCGGGAAATCCGCGAAGGCGCCCCGCGCCGCACCGGTGAACTCCTTCTGCCCGGCGCCCCCGAACCCTGCCGGGTTTCCGGCGCCCTGCTGCCTCGCTGCCCCGACGGCGAAACCCACCTGCTGTTCGTCCTGCGCGACCTGACCCAGCTGCGCCGCCTCGAAACCGCCGGCGAGGAATACGCCACCAACGTCTCGCACGAACTCAAAACCCCCCTCACCCTCATTCTCGGCTACACGGAAACCCTGCTGAGCCACAGCGAAATGGATGTCGAATTCCGCGAGCGCTCCCTCCGCACCATCGAACGCCACGCCAAGCGCATCATCCGCATCGTGGACGACCTGCTGCGCCTGGCCTGGCTGCGCAACGAAGCCGGCCTCCACGGCATCCCCCGCGCCCCTGTGAACGTCGCCGAAGTCCTCAGCGACGCCACCGCCACCTGCCGCGAATGGGCGCGCTCCGCCGGCATCGCCATCGAAACCAGTGCCCCCCCCGATCTGGTCTGGCCCCTCAACAGCGGCCTCATCGAGGAAGCCATCGTCAACCTTGTCAAGAACGCCATCCTCTACGCCCTGGAAGGCCCCGTCGAAGTCCGCGCCCGCCTCCTGCCCGCCGGTTCGCTGGAAATCTCCGTCACCGACCGCGGTCCCGGCCTCCAGCCCGAAGACGCCCAGCGGATTTTCGACCGCTTCTACCGCGCGGACAAGAGCCGCTCGCGCGCCTCTGGCGGCAGCGGCCTGGGCCTGCCCATCGTCCAGCAGATCGTCGAGGCCCACGACGGCCGCGCCCGCGTCGAAACCGCGCCCGGCGCCGGCTGCACGTTCATTCTCGAATTTTCCCCGCCCCCGGCCTGAGACCCCGGCCTATTCCCGGAATCCGTTGGTGATGGGCATCCGCCGGTCGCGGCCGAAGGCCTTGGGCGTGATCTTCACTCCCGGCGCGCCCTGCCGCCGTTTGTACTCGCTGCGGTCCACCATCCGGATCACCCGGCGCACCACGTTCTCCTCCGCGCCCGCCGCCAGGATGTCCTGCACCCCCGCCTGCCGTTCCACGTACTGTTCCAGAATCGGATCCAGCACGTCGTACGGCGGCAGCGAATCGGAATCGAGCTGCCCCGGCTTCAGCTCCGCCGACGGCGGACGGGAAATCGTGCTGGGCGGGATCACCTCGCCCCGGCGGTTGCGCCAGCGCGCCAGCTCGAACACCAGCGTCTTGGGCACATCCTTGATCAGGGCGAATCCGCCGGCCATGTCGCCGTACAGCGTGGCATAGCCCGTCGCCATTTCGCTCTTGTTGCCCGTCGTGACCACCATGTGCCCGTAGCGGTTCGACAGCGCCATCACCAGCACCCCCCGGATCCGCGCCTGCAGGTTTTCTTCCATCAGCGTGCCCGGCAGCGGCTTCGCCCACTTCACTTCCGCGCACGCCGGCCCCAGCAGGGCGGCAAACGCCTCGACGGCCGGCGCAATGGGAATCTTCAGGCAGGGGATCCCCAGGCGGGCGGCCAGGTCCAGCGCATCCGCCAGCGTTTCCGTCGACGTGATGGCAGACGGCAGGGTCACGCCGAAAACCCGATCCTTCCCCAGCGCATCCGCGGCAATCGCCGCCACCAGGGCCGAATCAATCCCCCCCGACAGCGCCACCAGCACCCCGGGAAAGCCGTTCTTGTTCACATAATCGCGCAACCCGGTCTTCAGCGCCTCGTACACCTCCTCCAGGGGCTCCGGCATCGGATCCCGGCGCCCCGGCGCCGGTGCCCAGCGCCCGCCGGCCTCCTTCACCTCGACCGGCAGCATGCCTTCGGCAAACAGGCCCGACCGCGCCGCCACGCCGCCATCCGCCCCCACGGCCAACGCGCCGCCGTCAAACACCAGCTCGTCCTGCCCGCCCACCAGATTCGTGTACAGCATCGGCGCCCCCGCCGCCGCCACGGCTTTCCGCGCCATCTCTTCGCGATCCCCCTCCCGCCCCCGGCAGTACGGCGACGCCGACAG
>JAHDSS010000468.1 GCA_018432565.1 Kiritimatiellia bacterium | reverse complement strand
TCAAAAAAACGGCCGTGTTCGATAAACCACACCGGCACGTCGCCGTCCGCCGTGGCGCTCCACACCCCGCAGCCGTTCACCTCCCCGCCGCCGCAGTTCACCAGGCACGGCGGCTCCTCCGTCAGCCCATGCTTCGCCCGGTCAATCGAGCCATACAGCGGAATCGCCACCCGTGCATCCACCCCCAGCTTGCGCAGCGCCTTCGGCAGACTCGCCACCACGTCCCCCAGCCCCCCGCACTTCGCGTACGGCGCGCACTCCGACGCCACAAACAGCACCCGCAACGAACAATCCGGCACAATCTCCGGCCCTGTCTTCCGCCTGGCTCTCTTCATCCCCGCACTATACCCGCCCCCCTTCCCCCCCACAAGCCCCACTTGGGCGTGTCCCCCCTTGGATATTGGATATTGAATTTGAATATTGGATATTGAATCCCCTCCCCCTCCGCCTCCCGTCCTCCGTCCTCCTTGTCCGCCGGAGCCTCGGCGAAGGCGGATGCCCTCCGACCTCGGACATCGCCCCCCTTGGATATTGAAATTGAATATTGGATATTGAATCCCCTCCCCCTCCGCCTCCCGCCCTCCGCCCTCCGCCCTCCGACCTCGCCTCCCTTTCTTGTTTTCCTGGGTTTTCCGCCACAGGCGGACAGGCCTGTTTTCCTGCTTCGTTGGTGGTTGGTCGTTAGTCGGACCTCGGACTTCGGACCTCCGACCTCGGACCTCCGACCTCGGACCTCCGACCTCCGACCTCGGACCTCCGCCCCTCCCCTCCATCCCGACAACCTTTATACATCAACTCCCAATTTTTAATTCTCCGTAAAATCCGTAGCCGGCTGTTCTCTTGCTCCAAACGCCCCCACTGGGCGCATCCACAGATTCCCATCCGTGTCCATCCGTGGTGATGCCTTCTCTTTGCGTCTTGGCGCCTTGGCGTGAACCCCTTCCCCGATCCGGACAACCCGTCTCACGCCAAGCCGCCAAGCCGCTAAGACAAGAAAAACAAAACCATCCGGTTCAGGGCGATTGCGGTTCGGATTTCGGCGCTGCCAGCGAAGGAGGCCTGTAGTTCAGATGCGTGGCGTTCGGTTTCTTCTCCAGATCCAATCGAATCAGCTTCATCATCTCCAAATAGGTATCATCCGGCATTTCCCCGGCCTCATGCGCGGACCGAAATTGCCGCTCATAATCCCCGAGGATTTCCCTCACATTTTTTCCGCGTTCTGCCGCGCCTTGCCATCCCCCGCGCCACAGCGCCGCAATCTCCTCGCGCCAAATCTCCTCCTGCGTGGGCGGCTGTTTTCGGCGGACGATCTCCAGGACCAGCTTCCGGCTGAAATCCGCGTCCAACTCATGCTTCAGCGCCAGCAGCGCGTTCGTGTCCCCGCCTGATGACATGGCTTCGTAAATCCGGCGGACTTCGCTCACGACCTCATATGGATGCACCTGATAGGAACGACTTGACTTGTATATCGGCTGCGCAGCCTGTTTGACGCAGATCATTCCATATCCACCGCGATAGGTGTTGAATAGATTCTCGTAGGTAGCCAACGACGGCATGTTGGTGTTGTAGGTTCCCATATATTCAGAAACCACCTTCCATTCCATGGAGTTGAGCGGCCTCAAAACCGCCAGCCATTCACTATCTATCGGCATCGGAGAAATGGGATCATCCGACCCATATGTTTGAATCGGGTTCGAATAATAGATGTGATCAGCCAAATTGGCAGGAAAGGACGCTTGAACCTTATCCAACCTAAATGGCACCCCTCTGTTGCTTGCCTTCCTCATGGCTTCCATCCACCCCTTAATGCGGACATGCTCCGCACTGAATGGCGGAAGCGGCATGGTGATAACAGCCAACGTCATGCTCGGATCTTGTGCCATCAGCACGTCCGCAAAGACCCCAATCTGACCCTGTTCCAAGGCCGGGTCCGGTTCTTTGCCGATCAGTTGCAGGGGAGCTCCCGCCGTCATAATACAAACCGCCACCCAAATACTTCGTGTCATGTTCATTCTCCATCTCCCATTCCTGATCGGGATATGACTCAACCACAGATGTACACAGATGTACACGGATTCGATCCGGAAACCCATGGCCCGAATCCGTGCCATCCGCGAACCACGCCGGCCCGCGTGGCAAGTCCGAAGCCGGCTGTTCTCTTGCTCCCGACGCGCCCGCCGGGTGCATCAGCAGATTCCCATCCGTGTCCATCGGTGTTCATCCGTGGTTATGTCTTCTCTTTACGCCTTGGCGCAAAACCCTTCCCCGACCCGAACCGCTCCGGGACGAGGACGTCCCGGCTCCACCCAAGGCAGCCCGGCGGTCTCGGCGAGACCGCCCTACCTCGAACACCGCAGCCCCACAGGTAGGGCGCTTTGGCCCAAAGCGCCGCGGTTTCGATCTCTCGGCGCCCTACCCCTGAAGGAATTGGATCAGGGCGGCGCCGAAGCCGGCGTTGCCAGCGGAAGAGGCCTGTAGTTCAGGTGCGTGGCGTTCGGGTTTTCTTTCAGATCCAGCCGAATCAACTTCATCATCTCCAAATAGGTATCATCCGGCATTTCCCCGGCCTCATGCGCGGACCGAAATTGCCGCTCATAGTCCCGAATGCGTTCTTCTCACTGATCCTGCTTGTGGGTCTGGTCTTCTTGTGCCTTTCTTGCCTGTTCCAGCACGAGATGCTGCGCTTCCTTTGCAATAGTAGATCGGTCCGGCATTTGTTCCATGAGGGCAGGCAATTCTTCGAGTTCAGCCAACTTGGCCTGCAATGACTGCACACCGGGGTGATCTTCCTGCAGGCGCTGATATCGCTTATGCTCTTCGTCCAAACGCCAAACAAGATTCAGCACAGTCATGTCGCGACACTCTGGCGCAACCTCGTCCCGAATAAGATGAATCACCTTTGCAAACTCTTTCTGCCACATCCATGCACTTGCTAGAGTTAACCGAACCTCGCGGTTATCCGGCGCGAGGCGAAAGGCCGACTCCAACGCGGCCCAGTAGGCCTCCATATATCGGCTCCGGCTATTCCGAACATCGGCCGACTCCAATGCCTTGGCATAGGCCAAATGAGTCATTGCATCATTCGGTTGTTGATGAATCGCTGCCTCCAGTCTCTGAAAGCTCATCCTCTCTTCACCAGTCAACAGGCGCTGACGTTCGTCTTCCAATTGTTGGAGTGTGCTCGCCAAGGCATTCATGCTGTCAATTTCGTTTTGGAGCCTGCCTCGACGGCGCTCCAGCACATATTTCATCCCTTGGTCGAGCCCTTTGCTGGCCTTTGCGACCTCCAAATAGTGAAGCGCCTGTTGATAGGCTTCGCGCCGCTCCTCCATGCTAGCATATGGCTTCATCATAAGAATGCTGGAAAGTCCCATGTTCGCTTGAGGCAATTCCGGCTGCATGGCGATGGCCTGTTGCAGAAGAGCTTCCGCTTCACTCAAAAGTTTTTGGTCGTGAGCTGTGGTTCCCGCTAGTAACAGTTCCATCCCTTTCTCTGCCATGGTGACAGCAGGTGATGATTCGCCTTGGATCGTCCTGGGCTCATGTAATAATGAATCCGTCTCCCCCGTAGCCGACACAGCAATGTTCTGCAGGCTCAACAGAACGACGATCGAAACAACTCTTACGCAGCTCACGGGCACACTCCCTCCATTAAATAGGTTAAATTGCTTTCCATAATAGCTTTTTCATTCACTTTATCCAACAGGCTGTTGTGATGCTGATCTCGGATGTTAGCTTGTTCTGCAATTTCTATCAGCAGCATCAGCTTTGATGTTTCTAAGTCTTCAATACTGTTGTTTAAATTTGCCCAGCCTAGTTCATTAATTACATGCATAATCGCACCCTCAAGTATTTCTTCCGATATTGTAGAACCAGCCTCTGCTATCAATTCGGCCAGAGATGATACGCCCATAAGAGATAAGAATGATGCAATATCCGTAACAGCCTCCCACCCATCAGCAATAGACAGCCATGCATCACGGGTAATGACAAGAGATTGCAATTCAGTTTCAATCCTCCCCCTTTCTTGGGCAAGCTCTGGAATGGCCACATTATCGATGTGATCGATTTGTTCGATCAACCAATCAATCTGAACCTGTATAGCGCCGATTTCACTATTGAGCGACTCAATTTCTTCTATCAGTACCGAGTTAATCACCGTATAGGATATGGAGTCATTGATTTCACCGCAAGGAGTATTCGCTATTACTGTAATCGTATAGGAAAGGGGTCAGAAAGGGGTCAGTCCTATAATTTATAATTATTTTTCGCCAGTTCCCGCCGCTGGTGAAGCATTCGTAGCCGGTGTGTTTGTCTTGGCCCGGGACAAAGGCTCGATGGCCGGGAACCTCGTTGCATGTGTCTTGCTCTCTTAGTAGGGATGGCGATTGCTTCACTGAAGACACTGTTTCCAAGACATGGTTTGATAAATGGCAGAGTAAATTGAAAATTCACAGGGAACAAGGTGTTGTCCCACTGCGCGCCGCAAACGGCGCGGCGGTGAACGTTGTCGTCGCGCCAAGAAAGGCAACTGAATGGAACCCCTTTTAGTAATCGGCGGATTCATTCTGCTGGCTCTCTCCTTCCGTCTGATTGCAGGCGGACTGGATGGCGGCCGGGTGGAGCGATATGTCCGGGAGCGGGGATGGGAACTGGTGGATCGAAGCTGGGATCCGTTCGGACCGGGCTGGTTCGGCGAAAAAGACTCCCGCATCTATCAGATCGTGTATCGTGACCGCGAGGGCAACCTGCATCAGGCCCACGTCAAAACCTCCATGCTCAGCGGCGTCTATCTGACAAACGACCAGTTGATCCAGATCAAGTCCCCTTCCGCCCCGCCGCCCCGCCCCGGCCTGGCCGAAGAAAACCGCCGCCTCCGCCAGCGCATCCAGGAACTGGAGCAAAATTCCCCCCAACCCCTGAACCTTTTTTCCGCCGAAGCCTCGGCGAAGGCGGATGAACCCCCGAACCCCTGAACCGTTGAACCCTTGAACCCTGAACCCCTGAACCGTTGAACCCTTGAACCTTGAACCCCTGAACCGTTGAACCCCTGAACCGTTGAACCCCTGCCCCCTCCAGCCCCCAAAGGAACGGACATGAAGAAAACTTTCACACTCTGCACCGCGCTGCTGCTGATCGCGGGCAACGCACTGGCGCAGTTCACGCTGCCGAAGAAGGTGTACCGCATCGCCGAACTGGAAAAGGCCCAGGCCGAGGCGGAATCAAAGGGAAAACCCATCACGATCATCTATACCGACGAGACCACGTCCTGCGGTCTGTGTGCGGGCGCCAGCCTGAACGCGGCGGACAAACTGGGCTCGAAGACCGTGGTCGTCTATGTGTCCGCGCGGGACGGGTCGCAGAGCCTGCCCGACGTGGTCCGGCAGGCGCTGCGGGCGCCCGAAGCGGGCCGGTTCATCCCCAAGACGGTCATCATGGATGCCGCCCTGACCCGTTTGCTCGCAACCGTTCCGTATGCCCAGAGCCCGGAACAGGACCGATTGCTCAAGGATGCCCTGAGAAGCCTGCCCAAACCCGAACGGCATTCCGCCCTGATGCGCCCCCCCGCGCCGGCCCCCGGCCTGACGGCGTTCAGCATCCCGCCCGCCATGGACCGCGAATGCAGAATCTGGACATCCCAATCCGGCGCCACGCTCGAGGCGGCCCTGGTCCATGTGCAAAACGGCACCGCCGCCCTTCGCAGGAAGGACGGAGGCAAGGTGCAGATTCAGTGCCATCTCCTCTCCCGCGAGGATCAGGACTACCTCCAGGGCCTCCAGGCCGGTCCCTCCCCCTAGCCCTCCTCCTTGGATATTGGATATTGAATTTGAATATTGGTTATTGAATCCCCCCTTGGTCGTTGGCCGGACCTCGGACCTCGGGCTGCCCCCTGCCCCCTGCCCTCTGTCCTCTGTTCTCTGCTTCTTCCCTTCCTGTTTTCCTGGGTTTCCTGCTTTCCTGCTTCGCCCCTCTTGGTTGGTGCTCGGACCTCCGACCTCCGACCTCGACTGCCCCTCCCCCCCTCCGATCCCAGGATCCCCTCTCGCCCAGTCCGCCAAGAGGCGTTAAAAATCGCCGTTGCCTCTTCGCGCCCTTCGCGTCCTTGGCGAGAACCCGCCCGCTCGTTCCCATTCTGCTGCAGATGAACCCGGAAACGTACGGATTCAGTCCCACGGTCCCCATCCGCGAAAACCGTAGCTGACCTGTTCTTCTGTTCTCCGTTGGTGGTCGGTGGTCGGCCGGACTTCGGACATCGGACCTCCGACCTCGGACCTCTCCCCCCTCCCCCCTTGCCCTCCGTCCTCCGTCCTCCGTCTTCCGTCCTCCGTCCCCTCCCCGTCCCCTCCCCTCCCCCCTTCCTGTGTTCCTGTTATTTCCTGTTTTCCTGCTTCGCCCCCCGGACCTCGGACTTCGGACCTCGGACTTCGGACTTCCGACCCCGGACCTCGGACTTCGGACCTCGGACCTCGGTCCTCCGTCCTCCGTCCTCCGTCCTCCCCTCCCCCCTCCCCTGCCCCCCCACAAAAAAACCCCGCCGCCCCGGCGAACCGGGAACGGCGGGGGAGAGGCCCGCGGGCGGCCTACTTGCCCAGGGCGGCCTGCGCGGCGGCGAGCCGGGCGATCGGCACGCGGTACGGCGAGCAGCTCACGTAGTTCAGGCCGGCCTTGCAGCAGAACTTGACGGAGGCCGGATCGCCGCCGTGTTCGCCGCAGATGCCGCACTTGAGATCCGGACGGGTGGTGCGTCCCTTCTTGACGCCCATCTCCACCAGCTGGCCCACGCCGCCGCTGTCCAGCGTCAGGAACGGATCCACCGGCAGGATCTTCTTCTCGAGATAGTCCGGCAGGAACGACCCGATGTCGTCGCGGCTGAAGCCGAACGTCATCTGCGTCAGATCGTTAGTCCCGAAGCTGAAGAACTCGGCGCTCTCCGCGATCGCGTCGGCCGTCAGCGCCGCACGCGGAATCTCGATCATCGTGCCGACGAGGTACTTGACCTTGGCCTTCTTGGCCTTGATCACCTCGTCCGCGGTCTTGCGGATGATGTCGGCGCAGTAGTCCAGCTCGGCCTTGGTGCCGACCAGCGGCACCATGATCTCGGGCAGCACCTTGCGGCCGGTCTTGGCGACGTTGCAGGCCGCCTCGATGATCGCCCGCGTCTGCATCACGCACAGCTCGGGATAGGTGATCGACAGCCGGCAGCCGCGATGCCCCATCATGGGGTTCATCTCGTGCAGCTTCTTGACCCGCGCCGCCACCGCGTCGGCCGTGGTGCCGATGCGCTTGGCCATCTCGGCCTGGCCCGCCGCATCCTGCGGCACGAACTCGTGCAGCGGCGGATCAATCAAGCGGATCGTCACGCCGAACCCGTCCATCGCCTTGAAGATGCCTTCGAAGTCGCCGCGCTGCAGCGGCAGCAGCTTCGCCAGCGCCTTCTCGCGCGCCTTCTCGGTCTCCGCCAGAATGAACTCGCGGACGGCCCAGATGCGCTCGCCCTCGAAGAACATGTGCTCGGTCCGGCACAGGCCGATGCCCTGCGCGCCGAACGCCCGGGCCGCCAGCGCGTCCTTCGGACTGTCGGCGTTCGTGCGCACCGCGATCTTGCGGTACTTGTCGGCCCAGTCGCTGACCTGCTTGTACATCTGGTAGATGGGGTGCTTCTGCGCCGCCTTCTTCCCGCCGACCACGCCGCTGACCACCGGGCTGGCCTCGTTCGGCAGCTGGCCGATGTACACCACGCCGGTCGAACCGTTCAGGCTGATCCAGTCGCCTTCCTTCAGCGTCTTGCCGTTGGCCGAAATCGTCCGCGCCTTGTAGTCAATCACCAGCTCGCCGGCCCCGGCGATGCAGCACTTGCCCCAGCCGCGCGCCACGACCGCCGCGTGCGACGTCATGCCGCCGGTGCTGGTCAGGATGCCCTGCGCCGCCCACATGCCGCCGACGTCTTCGGGGCTCGTCTCGTGGCGCACCAGAATGACCTTCTCGGACGGGTTGGCCTTGACCATTTTCTCGGCCGTCGCGGCTTCGAACACGATCTTGCCCACGCCCGCGCCCGGTCCGGCCGGCAGGCCCTTCGTCAGAGGCTCGGCCTTTTTCTCGGCCGCCACGTCGAAGATCGGGAACAGCAGCTGTTCGAGGTCGGACCCCGACAGCGTCGCCAGCGCCTCGTCGGGCTTCAGGATCTTCTTCTGGGCCTTGCCCGTAAAGAAGTCCTTGCCCGTCGCCATTTCCACCGCCCAGCGCACGCCGGCCAGGCCGGTGCGCTTGGCGTTGCGCGTCTGCAGCATCCACAGCGTGCCCTGCTCGACCGTGAATTCCACGTCCTGCGGGTACTTGTAATGCTCTTCGAGCTTCTTCATGATCGAGCGCAGCTGCGCGTGCGCCTTCTTCCAGACCGGGCTCTTCTCCTTGGGCATCTCGTTCAGATGCTTCGGGGTGCGGATGCCCGCCACCACGTCTTCGCCCTGGGCGTTGATCAGGTATTCGCCCATCGGCTCTTCGTCGCCCGTCGAGCCGTCGCGCGTGAACGCCACGCCCGTGCCGGACTCGTCGCCCATGTTGCCGAACACCATGGTGCAGACGTTCACCGCCGTGCCCAGCAGACCGGTCACCTTGTTGATCGTGCGGTACTTTTCGGCGCGTTCGCTGTTCCAGCTGCCGAACACGGCGTTCACCGACGCCAGCAGCTGCTCCAGCGGATCCTGCGGGAAGGGTTTCTTCACCTTCTTCTGGTACACCTTCTTGTACACCTCGCACAGCTCCTTGAGCTGCTCGGCCGACAGATCGGTGTCTTCCTTCGCGCCGTAC
>JAHDSS010000341.1 GCA_018432565.1 Kiritimatiellia bacterium | reverse complement strand
GCGCGGCGAGTGCCATGGCAATCCCGCGCTGGTGCACGCCGTGGCCCGCGTCCATGTTGTCGACCGCGCGGGGCGCCTCCTGCTGCAGAAGCGCTCGGGCGCCAAGGACATCCAGCCCGGCCGATGGGACACCGCCGTCGGCGGGCATCTGCAGCCGGGCGAAGACGCCGAGACCGCCGCCCGGCGCGAAATGATCGAGGAACTGGGCGTGGCGCCGGGACGGCTGGCCTTCCTGCATCGCTTCCTGTGGCGCACGGGGATGGAATCGGAGTGGGTCACCACCTACGCCGCCCGCCACGACGGCCCCTTCGCGCCGGACCCCGGCGAAGTGGACGAGGTCCGCTTCTGGACGCGAGAGGAAATCGCCGGCGCCCTCGGTTCCGGACGGTTGACGCCGGCCTTCGAGGACGAATACGCCCGGCTGGAGGCGCGCGGCTTCCGGCTCCCGCCGGCCTGACGTCCCGCGGCGCAGCTACCAGCGCGGCCGGTCGGCCAGCAGAAACTGGTCGGTGCCGGCGATGAACCGCCCATGGGTCAGCGGGAAGTTGGCGGGAACCTTGCCGGCGGCGAAAATCTGGTACCAGCTGTGTTCCGGAGCGCCGGGATCGGAGAGCCCGCGCACCCAGGGTTGGTTGCGGGTTTCCGTGGTGAAATAGGCCATGGCGATCCGCTGGCGGTTTTCATGGAGATCGTAGAAATCGTCAATGTGCCGCGGCAGCAGGACGGAGGTCCGTCCGCCGTACCAGGCCGTGGCCCAGGGAATGTCCGTCATCAGGCATTCTTCCGGCTCCAGCATGGTGGCGACCCATCCGATGTAACGGTGGAAATAGGGCGGATACGGCAGGCCGGTGCGCGGCGGCAGCACGTTCAGCAGCAGGGGCAGCCCGGCCAGAAACAACACCACGGTCATGGCGGCGGCGGCAAAGGAACGGATCTCGAACTGCAGCCGGTCCAGCAGCACCAGGAAAAACGCCCAGGCGTACGGAATCGCCAGCGGCCAGTACAGGCCCAGCGCGCGCAGGCTTTCTTCGCCGAAGGCCGACGCCGCCAGCACCAGCAGCAGCCCCGCAGGCACCAGGCACCAGCGCAGCCGGCGGCTGGACGGCCGCATGAACCGGTGCAGATACATCGCGCCGAACAGCGCCAGCAGCACCCCGGC
>JAHDSS010000579.1 GCA_018432565.1 Kiritimatiellia bacterium | reverse complement strand
GCGCCACCGGTTCGACAAAGCATTGGGAGGCCCCCCGGGTGGGCGGCGGAGCCGGTTCCGGCTTCTCGGAAAGCAACTGCACGGCCAGCCCCGTTTGGCGCAGCCCTTCGAGAATGGCGGAATGCAGGCATTCATAGATGCCCTGCGGCTTCAGCGCGCCCTCCGCCGGAAACACGCAGGAAAAGGTCAGATCGGAGAGATGCTCCACCACGCCCCCGCCTGTCGGCCGCCGCGTCCAGGCGCCGGCCGCCGCCCGGGGCAGCAGCGGCTCGACCGCCGACGCCCGCTGGCCATAGCCGAACGTACCCCCCGCACCCTGCCAGCGGAAAAACCGCAGGCAGAACCGCTCCGGCTTCGCTGCCGCCAGTGCCTCGTCCAGCGCCATCTGTCCGAACACATCCCGTGCCGGAGACAGCAGGTTCCAAGCCATCATTTCCACGCCACGTCGGGATTGCGGGCGGCGGAAAGTTCATCCAGACGGCGAACGGGCAGGTCATGCGGTGCGGTTTTGACGCGTTCCGGATCGGCCAACGCCTCGGTCTGAATGGCCTGCATGGCCGAAATGAAGGCGTCGAGGGTTTCCTTCGACTCGGTTTCGGTCGGTTCGATCATCAGGGCTTCGTGCACGATCAGGGGAAAGTAGATCGTGGGCGCGTGGAATCCGAGATCCAGGAGGCGCTTGGCCACGTCGAGAGTCTTCACGCCGTTCAGGCGGCCGGGATCGGTCTGCAACACGCATTCGTGCAGGCAGGGGCCGCCCGTCGCCGCCGGATACAGTTCCTGCAGCCGGGTCCGGACATAGTTGGCGTTGAGAATGGCATGTTCGGCGATGGCCCGCAGGGAGGCGGCGCTGTGCGAGCGCAGATAGGCATAGGCCCGGATCAGCACGCCGACATTTCCCAGAAACGTCCGCATCCGGCCGATGCGGTTCCGTCCGGAAGAGGTCACCGCATAACGACCGTTCTGTTCACCGATGCGCGGCAGGGGCAGAAACGGTTCCAGTTCGGAGGTCACGCCCACGGGTCCTGCGCCGGGGCCGCCGCCGCCATGGGGCGTCGAAAACGACTTGTGCAGATTCAGGTGAAGAATATCCACCCCGAAATCCGCGGGGCGGGCCAGGCCCATCAGCGCGTTGAAGTTTGCCCCGTCCATATAGAGCAGCGCGCCCGCGGCATGCACGGCGCCGGCTATTTCCCGAATGCGGGTTTCAAACAAGCCCAGGGTGTTGGGAACGGTCAGCATGACCATGGCGGTTTGCGGTCCCAGGGCCGTTTTTAACGCCGCCAGATCCACCCGGCCGTCCGGGCCGGAAGCCACCGTCCGCACCGAGAAGCCGCCCAGCACGGCCGAGGCGGGATTGGTCCCGTGCGAGGAATCCGCCACCAGGATTTCCGTGCGCCGCCGGTCGCGGCGGGACCGGTGCCAGGCCGCAGCCATCAGGATGCCGGTCAGTTCGCCATGAGCGCCTGCCGCCGGCTGCAGGGAAAAAGCCGCCAGCCCCGTCAGCCGGCACAGCAGGCGTTCCAGCCGCCAGAGCGTCTCCAGCGTGCCCTGCATGGCGCCGGCCGGCGCCAGCGGATGCACCGAGGCAAACCCGTCCAGCCCGGCGATCTCTTCATTGACGCGCGGGTTGTATTTCATGGTGCAGGAGCCCAGCGGATAGAAATGGGT
>JAHDSS010000578.1 GCA_018432565.1 Kiritimatiellia bacterium | reverse complement strand
GAGCACTACCGCCAGCAAACCCTTGTCCACCTGAAGAAGAACGATGTCTGAGCACAAGATAGACAAAGAGCTGGAAGAGTTCCGGCAGGTGATGGAGGTCCCCTCGACCTTCGAGGACGGCTTCAACTGGACGTCGCTGCTAGGCGCCGTGTTCGTGGCGATGCTGATGGTGCCCGGCGCCATCTACATGGGCCTGCTGGCGGGCATCGACAGCATTGGCTCGGCCTCGCAGTGGGTGACCGTCATCCTGTTCATCGAAGTCGCCAAGCGCGCCCAGAAGACGCTGAAGCGCGCGGAAATCTTCGTGCTGTTCTTCATGGCGGGCTCGGCAATGGGCCTGCCGTTCAACGGCCTGCTCTGGAACCAGTTCTTCATCCGCAGCGACGCGGCGATCGCCACGGGCATCGCCGCGGACCTGCCGGTCTGGTTTGCGCCGTCCGTCGAATCCGCCTCCTACACCCTGCGCACCTTCTTCCATCCCGACTGGCTGCCGGTGATCGGCATGGTGATTTTCGGGACGTTCTTCGGGACGCTCTCCAGCACGATTCTCGGCTACGGCCTGTTCCGGGTGGCGAGCGACGTCGAAAAGCTGCCGTTCCCGATGGCGCCCATCGGCGCCCAGGGCGTCATGGCGCTCGCGGAGGATGCCGATGAAAAGAACCTGGAGCAGTCCGAAGGCAAGTGGCGCTGGCGGGTGTTCTCCATCGGGGGGGCGCTGGGGCTGGCGTTCGGGGCGGTGTATCTGCTGCTGCCGACGCTGACCGGCGCCCTGACCGGCAGCCCGATCACGGTCTTCCCGATTCCGTTCTCCGATTTCACCCCGCAGACCGGCAACTACCTTTCCGCGGTCGCCACCGGCATTTCCTGGGACTTCGGCAACATCATCTTCGGCATGGTCCTGCCGTTCTTCGCGATGGTGGGGGCCTTCGTCGGCCTGCTGTCCACGTTCGTCATCAATCCGGTCCTCTACAACGTGGGCATTCTCAAGAGCTGGACGCCGGGCGAAAACACCATCAGCACCCTGTACCTCAACAACGTCGATTTCTACTTCAGTTTCCACATCGGCATCGCGATCGCCATTGCGATCGGCGGCCTGTGGCAGGTGTTCAAGAGCCTCAACGCCTCCCGCCAGGCCCGGAAACAGACCGGCGCCACCCAGCCGCGTTCGTCCGCGGCGGCCGTGCCCGCGGGACGCGGCGACATCAGGACCTGGCTGATCCTGCTGGTTTATTTCGCGGTGACCATGACCTACATCGTGGTATCCATGGTGCTGCTCTCCTGGCATCATCACTGGATATGGAATAGCGAACTTCGCAATGTTCTTGTCGTTCTGCTCTTCCTCGGGTTCGTCTACACGCCGATGATCAGCTACGTGACGGCGCGCCTGGAAGGCATGGTGGGGCAGGTGGTGGAAGTGCCGTTCATCAAGGAAGCCTCGCTGATTCTCAGCGGCTACACCGGTGTCGCCGTGTGGTTTCTGCCTATCCCGATGGCGAACTACGGCCAGATGACCGTGTTCTACCGCCAGTGCGAACTGACGGGCACCAAGTTCACCAGCATCTGGAAGACCCAGGTGGTCCTGTTCCCGATCATCCTGATCAGCTCGATCTTCTTCATGAACTTCATCTGGGGTCTCAACGAAGTGCCCTCGGCGGTGTACCCCTTCGCCGACGAGAT
>JAHDSS010000054.1 GCA_018432565.1 Kiritimatiellia bacterium | reverse complement strand
GCGACGGCCGGGCCGAGGCCCGCACCGCGGAAATAGATGCCGCCGAACAGCGGCAGGACGGTGCAGGAGCAGACCGCCAGAATCGTGCCCGAGACGGAGGCCACGGAGTAGGAGAGCCACTTCGGCGCCTTGGGGCCGAAGTATTTCATCACCGCGTTCTGGCTGACAAACACGCCGATGGCGCCGGCGATGAAGAATGCCGGCACCAGGCAGAGCAGGACGTGTTCGCGGGCGTACCATTTCGCCAGAATCAGGGCTTCGAGGACGGCGCCCTGGAAGCGGAGGCTTTCGACGGGCAGATAGTAAAGCCCGAGAAAGGCGGCCAGAATGCCCAGGAGAATTTTGAATTCCGTCTTCACGAGGGGGACTTTCAGATGTTTTTATCCTGGCGTTTCTTGACGGATTTCAGGGCCTCGACGGTGCAGTTCAGGGCCTGGAGCATGCACGGACAGGCCAGATGGTGGATGACTTTCGGGCCGGCGCGCCGCTCGGTGACGATGCCGGCCTTCTTGAGTTTGTCCAGGTGCCGGGAAATAGTGGGCTGGCTGGTGGTGGCCAGACTGCGCAGGTCGTTGACGCAGCGGTCGCCGTGGCTGAGCGCTTCAAGCATCAGCACGCGGGTGGGGTGGGCGAGGGCTTTCAGGAGATCGGCTCGGGCTTTGGCTTGAGTGGTATTCATGAATATACACATATACACATATGTGTATAAGTGTCAAACGGGACTCGCAGGGTGTGGGGTGATTTTCCGGGTGGGGGCGGACCTGATTCACCCGCGCCGCAAGGGCGCGGGGGTCTCTGGGCGTATCAAGGGCGTAGGGGATTATGAATGCCGCAAGGCGCGGGGGAACTTTTTACGGCGCAAGGGCGCGGGGAACTGCGGGCAGAGGCGGAGGGATGGGGCCTGGATGTGTCTCGCTTATTATAATAACCGAGACAAACGGCCGGGGCGGGGGTCAGGGGCGGATGACGTAGAGGGGGATGCGGAGTTCGTCGGCGGAGAGGCCGCCGTGGGTGCCGGCTTTGGGTTTCTTTTCCTTCGCCATGGCGGCGGGATAGAGGAAGGCGGTGCCGGGGGCGGCGAAGAGGGTGTAGTCGCCGAGGCGGTTGGCGAGGGCGGGATGGGGTTTGCCGGGGCCGAGGATGCCGGAACGGAGCACGGCGGCGGCCGGTACGCAGGCGCAGGCATCGCGGAGGGGGGCGGAGCGGGTCAGGCGCAGGAAATCCTTGAGGCGGGAGGAGCGGACATGGCACTGGACCATGCGGGAATCGCCGGAGGGCAGGGTGGCGAGGGTGTCGTAGAAGCCGGGGATCCGGGACAGGTCCACATGGGTGGAGGTTTGCATGTGGCCGTGGTCGGCGGTGACGAGCAGGAGGGTGCCGGTGCCGGCGAGGGCGGTTTCGACGCGGGCGAGGAAGGCATCGAGTTCGGCCAGGTGCCGGGCGGAGGCGCGGCCTTCAGGGCCGTGCCGGTGGCAGACGGTGTCGTAGTGGGGCCAGTAGGCGTAGGCATAGGCCGGGCCGCGGGACCGGGCGAAGGCCCGGAGCTGCCGCTGCAGGCCGTCGAGGGTCTGGAAGGAGCGGCGTTCGGTCCACCAGGGCTGGGCCATCGACGTGCGGCTGACCGGGATGGTGTCGTAGGAAATCAGGACGCGGCGCCCGCGCATGGTGGCGATGGGGGCGGGAATGCCGAGGTAGCGTGCCAGGGGAAAATCGGCGGGGGCGATGGGGGTGTCGGTGCGGGTGATGAAGGGGAGCAGGGTGCCGACCATGCCGAGATCGGGCAGGTTGAGGTGCCAGCCGAGGATGGCGTGTTCGGCGGGGGAGGCGCCGGTGGCGAGGGTGGTGACGACGGCGGCGGTGGTGGCGGGGCAGGCGGTGGTGATGACCTGCCAGGGGTGGCGGGCGAAGAACTGCCGCCCCTTGCCGCGCGTGACAAGGGTGTGCAGCTGGTTGGCGCCGAGTCCGTCGAGCAGGAGCAGGACGACTTTCGAATAGGGGCGGAGGGCGGCGGGGGGCAGGCCGGCGAGCGTACGGTGGGGGGAGCGGCCGCCGCGCGCCCGGATGAGGGACGCCATGAGGTTGACGAGGCTGCCGCCGGCGTAGTCCGGCCGGGGCAGTTCGGCGAAGCGGAGGGGGGGGGGCATGCCGTCGGCCGGGGGCATCCGCTTCTACCGCTTGACGGGAGCGGGATGGAATTTACGCATCCAGGCCAGTTGCACGATCATCAGCACCTGGTTGGTGGACCAGTAGAGAGACAGGCCGGAGGGGAAGGAATAGAACATGACGGTGAAGATGACGGGCATCATCATCATCATTTTCTGCTGCTGGGGATCGCTGGTGGGGGTCATCTTCTGCTGAATCCACATCGTCAGGCCCATGAAGATGGGCAGGATGTTGATGGGGAAGGGCAGGACATCCTTGAAGAGGTTCTCGGGGGTGGAGAGATCGGCGATCCAGAGGAAGGAGGAGAAGCGCAGTTCGATGGCGCCGCGCAGGACGACGAAGAGCGCGAAGAAGACGGGGATCTGGATGAGCATGGGCAGGCAGCCGCCCATGGGGTTGATCTTGTGCTCCTTGTAGAGCGCCATCATTTCCTGCTGCTGTTTCTGGGGGTCGCCTTTGTATTTCTCCTTGAGGGCGGCGACAAGCGGCTGGACTTCCTGCATGTGGCGGGTGCTGACCATGGACTTGTGGTTGAGCGGCCAGAAGACGATGCGGATGAGGAAGGTCAGCAGGATGATGGCGAGACCGTAGCTGTAGGGCCAGACGTGCGCCTGGATCCAGACCATGATCTTGAGAATCAGGATGCCGATGGGGCGCCAGAAGCCAAGTTGCAGAATGTCTTCCTGGTGGGGGCCGTTGGCCTTGAGTTCGGCGTAAACCTTGGGGCCGATGTAGAAGGAGGCGTTCTGGACGAGCAGCTGGCCGGGGGCGATGTCGTAGGCGGGCAGGACGAGGAAGGCGGAAACGCGGGCGATGGGGTGGTCGGTGCGCGGAAACAGGAGCAGGAAGCTGGACTGGACGGGCGCGCCGCGGGCGGCCAGGGCGGTGCAGCGGTCCGCGCCGTTTTCCGGCGTGAGGATCTGGGTGAAGTACTTGTTTTTGACGGCGACCCAGTCCACATGGACGGGATCTTCATCGGGGCCCGGGATGGATTGCGCCTGGACGGATCGGTCCTTGGCGGGGAACCAGTTGTCGAATTTGCCGGCCCAGTATTTGACGGACTGGCTGCCGGTGAGGGTATCGAGCCCGAGCAGGGGGGTGCGGTCTTCGGCCTCGCCGACGAGGTTCTCCATGAAGCCGGCCTGGAGGCCGTACCGGCGGAGGGCGATGGGGGCGGGGGAGGTATTCTGGACGGTTTCGCGGATGCGGATCTGATAGCCTTCGCCAAGGGT
>JAHDSS010000273.1 GCA_018432565.1 Kiritimatiellia bacterium | reverse complement strand
GCCCTGACGACGGCCTTCGCATTCTCCGCGGCGGCTTTCCCGGCACCGAAGCCCTGTGGATTCTCCATTCCCCCGGCGGCGGTTTCGAAGAAGCCTCCACCCGCTCGTTCGTCTCCACCGCCCGATATCACCTCGGATCAGGGCCCAGATGAAGTGGAAAGTGTATATTTACGGTCTGACCCCGGTCGTCGTCTTGACGCCTCCCGGGGTTTATCGCACGATGAGTGCATCCCTATGAGCCTGCGTATCCTGCATTTCAGCGATGTTCACCTTCCCTTTCCCCCGGGCAGCTTCCGCACCCCCGGGATCCTCCACCCCAAGCGCCTGGTCGCCCTGGTGAATTTCTACCTGCGCCGCGGGTCCAAATACGCCCGCGCCCTCCAGAAGCTCAACGGATTGAATGAGTTTCTCCGCCGGGAACCCGTGGACTACCTCCTGTTCACCGGCGACACGCTCAATTTCGGCCTCGAGCGCGAATTCACCGGCGCCGCGCCGCGCCTGGCCGAAACCCTGGCGCTGGCCCGCCGCGGCGCCCTCGCCGTGCCCGGCAACCACGATCTCTACACGCAGGATTCCCTCGGCCTGCACCGCCGCCACTTCGCTCCGCTCGTCCGCAGCGACCTGCCCGAGACCGCCGCCGAAACGGGGTTTCCTCTTGTCCGATGGATGGGCGACGAAGCCGTCGCCATCGCCTTCAACACCTCCCGCCCCAATTTCAATTTCTGGAACTCCAGCGGACGCGTCCCGGCGGTGGAACTCGACGCCCTGCGCGCTTTGCTCGACCGCCCCGACATCGCCGCGCGGCGGCATGTCTTCCTGATGACGCACTACCCCTTCGACGAATCCGGCTTTTTCCACGGCCTGCGCAATGCGCGCGCGCTGCTGCGCGTCCTCCACGGGCGCGGCAACCTGGTGCTGCTGCACGGCCACAATCACCGCCCCTACACCTATTTTCTGCCCGAATCCGCCACCCCGCTCTACTGCGCCGGCAGCCTCTCCAAGGAAGGCGCGGAGTCGTTCTGGCTGTTCGATCTCTTCGGCGGCGCCCTCAATCCCCGCCGCGGCGTCTGGCGAAACGCCCGCTTCACCCTCGCCGACTGACCGGCGGCCTGCCGCGGCGCACCGGCTGGCCCTCATCGCCGAAACGCGCCGTTCCCCGCGGGCGCATCTGCGATGGGGTGTCGGCCGAATGGGCGCTCGTAGCGCGGGGCTCCCGTCCCGCGCGGATCCTATCCACCGCACGCGACAGGAGCCGTGTGCCACGAAGGCAAGCCGTTACGTCCTTATGACACCACGGATGCCCCCAATCGCAGAGGCTTCCCGTCCCGCCCTCCTCCGCCCTTCGCGGAAAAGACGCTTTGCATCGGCACCGCCGGACATGGTATTTTGCCGGGCATGGAAATCAGCCCATGGACATGGTATGCCGGCCTTCTGATCGGAGGGCTGATGCTGATCATCGCGGAGGTGTTCATTCCCGGCGGCATCGCGGGAGTGTTCGGCGCGGTCGCGCTGCTGGCGGCCATGGGTCTGGGCCTGGCGATCTTTCCGCCGCCCTGGGGGCTTTTCTCTGCCGTCGCCATGGTGGTCTTCGGGGGCATCTTCATTCTGCTCTGGGTGCAGGTTTTTCCACGCACCCGCGCCGGCCGGCGGATCGCCCTGCGCCTCGACGGAGCGGACTACAAGTCCTCGGCCCCGCCGCCGCCCGAGCTGCGCGGCGCGACCGGCGAGGCCGTCACCGCCCTGCGCCCCGCCGGCATCGCCCTGATCCAGGGCAAACGCTATGATGTGCTGGCCGAGGGCGGCGAATGGATCGCCGCCGGCGCCGCCGTCCGCGTCAGCGAGATCCGCAACGGGCATCTCATCGTCTCCGACGCCGGCTCGCCATGAGAATCGGCCCGGTCAGGACATGGCTGCTGGCGGCGCTGCTGGCGCCGGCCGCCGCGCAGGCGTTCCGGATCCAGACCGCCGACGGCACCAACGCCCTTGCCACCGCCGCCGGCGATGTGCTCCCGAAAGAAACCCTCCTGATCGGGCAGGAACTCGACATCCGCGGACGGGCCGAGCGCGATCTGTGGCTCGCGGGCACCACGGTGCAGGTCGCCGGCGAAAGCGATGGCGACCTGCGGGTGCTGGCCCGTTCCGTCGCGCTCCGCGGCGAGATGAGCCGGAACCTGCTGGCCTATGCCGCCGGACTGCACCTGGCCACCGGCGCCGTCGTCCGGGGCGACGCCGCCCTGCTCGGCAACCATGTCATCGGCGAAGGCCGGGTCGAAGGCGACGCCTGGATCCTCGCCCGATCTGTCACCCTGGGCGGCACCTGGGGCGGCACGGTCCGCGTTCAGGCCGACGAAATCCGGGTGGCGCCGGGCACCGCCATCGCCGGCGACCTGGTCTATGCCACGGCCAAGGCTCCGGTGCTGGATGCCAGCGTCACCGTCGGCGGCGAGGTCCGTCCGCGCGCGTCCCTCCTGCCGGAGGCTGCCGGCGGCATGGGGGTGACCGTCCGGAACCGGCTGTGGCTGCACGGCTTCCTGTTCCTGGCGGCCCTGCTGGTGGGCATGCCGTTTGTCGGCGTCTTTCCCCTGCTGGCGGGCGGGGCCGTGCGCAACCTGCAGGCCGCGCCCTGGCGCTCGCTCGTCGCCGGCCTGATCACGGTGCTGGCCGGTCCCTTCCTGATCGGCTTCGCCCTGATGACCCTTGTGGGAATTCCCCTGGCGTTGGCGCTGGCGGCAATCTATTTCCTGCTGGTCTATCTGTCGCACATTGTCGTGGCGCTGTGGATCGGCCACCGCCTGCTGCGCGGTCCCGGACCGCAGTCGTTCGGCCAGGTGCTGGCGGCGCTGTCCGCGGGGCTGTTTCTGCTGTATTTCGCCGCCGCCCTGCCGGGCGTCGCTTCGTTCCTCGCGCTGCCGGTCGTCGTGCTGGGCGCGGGGGCCCTGGTCGCCGCCCGCCCCCTGCGCCCCGTCTTCGCCGTTCCCGGCCCCCCTCCCATGCCCCCTTTGAAACAAACGGAACCCACGGAACCACCCCAAGCCTAAAAGGAGTCCGCCATGCCCTTCGTCCAAATCCTGTTCATCCTGCTGGCGATCGTTGTCGTCATCCTGCTCAGCCTCTTCTTCTATTTCCTGAAGGTGTGGGTCCGGGCGTGGATGAGCGGCGCCTACATTTCCCTGCTCAACCTGCTGGGCATGAAACTGCGCAACGTGCCGCCCACCCTCATCGTGGATGCCCGCATCCGCGCCGTGAAGGCCGGCATGGAACTGAGCTCCGACCAGCTCGAAGCCCACTTCCTCGCCGGCGGCGACATCATCAACGTCGTCCAGGCCCTCATTGCGGCGGACAAGGCCAACATTGAACTGACCTTCCAGCGCGCCGCCGCCATCGACCTGGCCGGGCGCGACGTCTATGACGCCGTGCGCACCTCGGTGAACCCGAAGGTCATTGACTGCCCGGATCCCGCCAAGGGCGTCACCATGCTCGACGCCGTGGCCAAGGACGGCATCCGCCTGCTGATCAAGGCCCGCGTCACCGTGCGCGCCAATCTCGCCCGCCTCGTCGGCGGCGCCACCGAAGACACCATCATCGCCCGCGTCGGCCAGGGCATCGTCTCCGCCATCGGCTCGTCGCCCACCTACAAGGACGTGCTTGAAAACCCCGACCACATCTCCCGCAAGGTGCTGAACTCCGGACTCGACGCCCAGACCGCGTTCGAAATCGTCTCGATTGACATCGCCGACGTCTCGGTGGCCGGCGTATCCGGCACCCGCGAAGTCGCCAACGTCGGCGCCCTGCTCGAAACCGAGCGCGCCGAGGCCGACAAAAAGATGCGCCAGGCCGAAGCCGAAGGCCGCCGCGCCATGGCCGCCGCCGCCGAGCAGGAAATGCGCGCGCGCATCCAGGAAATGCAGGCCAAGGTGGTCGAAGCCCAGGCGGAGATCCCCATGGCCATCGCCACGGCCATGAAGGAAGGCAAGCTGGGCGTGATGGACTATCTGCGGATGCAGAATGTCATGGCCGACACCTCCATGCGCGAGTCCCTGGCCGAAGGCGAGAAGCCCCCGCAGGCCTGATGTCGCCCGGACCGGTCATCTGTCTGGCCGTCAGCGACGGCAGCGGCGTCCTGGAAGTCGTCATTTGGCTGGTGGCCGGCGCGATCTGGCTGGCCAGCCAACTGGCCGCCGCCCGCAAACGGAAATCCCGGCAGCAGGCGCGCCATGCCGCGCCCGCCGCCGGAACGGAGCGCCCCGGCGGATTCGCCGGCGCGGACTCGCCCGCGCCGGACGAGCTGGCCGAGATCTTCAAACGGCTGGGCGCCGACATTCCCGCGACGCCGCCGCCGGCGCCCCGGCCGCGTCCCGCGGCTTCCTCCCGCCCCGCCGCTCCCCCCCCGTCCTATTCTGTCCGCCAGAACGCCCCCCACCGGCGCTATACGCACCGGCCGGAGGAAAGGCACGTCCAGCCGGAGATCGCCCGGCGGCTGGCGCGGGCGCGCCGGGAGGCCGAGGCCGCCGCCCGCCAGGTCCAGGAAGCCCGGAAGATTCCGGAGCTCCAGGAACTCCACGGGCTGGCGGTCCGCCGGGATGACAGCCAAAGCGTCCACGCGGCCACGCGCTCCAGCGGGCTGGTTCTGCCGCGGCTGCATGCCATGGACCTGCGCCTGACGCCGTTCCCGTCCGTTCCCATGCCGGCGTTCAGCCGCACCCAGCATCAGGCCCCGCCGCTGCGCATCCCCCTGCATGGACGCCGGGAGCTGCGCAACGCCATTGTCGCCCAGACCCTGCTTCATCCTCCCCGGAGCGAGTCCCGGATTTAACCGGAGGTTCCGCATGATGCCGCCCTCGCCCGTTTTCCTTGCCTTGCTGATCCTGGCCGCCTACCTGGCCGGCTCCATTCCCAACGGCCTGCTGATCGCCAGGTGCAAAGGCGTGGACCTGCGCAAGACCGGATCGGGCAACATCGGCGCCACCAACGTGTTCCGCTGCGTGAGCAAAGCCTGGGGTGTCGGGGCTTTCCTCCTGGATGCGCTGAAAGGCTTCGTCCCCGCCTTCTTCTTTCCGCGGCTGATGGAGGCCGCGCCGCCCTGGCTGGGGCTGGCCTGCGGAGCGGCGGCCGTCGCCGGGCACACCTGGCCCGTCTGGCTGGGCTTCAAGGGCGGCAAAGGCGTCAGCACCAGCGCCGGCATGCTCCTGGGCATCGCCCCCCCCGCCGCCGGCATCGGGTTCGCCGTGTTTGCGATCGTGGTGGTGGCGACCCGCTGGGTCTCGCTGAGTTCCATCCTGGCCGCCATTGCCGTGCCCGCGGCCGGCGCCTGGTTCTACGGCAAGGACAATCCCCTGCTGGCCTGGGCGCTGGCGGTCATCGGCCTGCTGGTCGTCGTCAAGCACCGCTCCAACATCCGCCGCCTGCTCAACGGCACCGAACCGCGCATCGTCGGCCGGAACCGGCTCTCCCGATGAAAACTCCGGCCATCCGCCCGGTGGACCCCGCGGCCGAAGCCTGGACCGAAGAACGCTGCCATATTCTCGAGCTGAGCAACTCGCCGGAGGATCCCGCCGTCTCGATCGCCCGCGCGCGGATCAATCCCGGCGTCACCACCCGCTGGCACCGGCTGCACGGCACCGCCGAACGCTACGTCATCCTGGAAGGCCGAGGCCGCGTCGAGGTCGGCGATCTGCCGCCGCGGAAGGTGGGCCCCGGCGATGTCGTCTGGATTCCGCCCGGCTGCCCCCAGCGCATGGCCAACACCGGCACAGCCGACCTGGTCTTTCTGGCCGTCTGCACCCCCCGGTTCCTCCCCGCGGCTTACGCCGACGGCGAGGACTGATATTCCCGGGCCGCACCCGCCGGGAAACGCTTCTCCCCCCCATGCGCCTCAGCCTTTGGCCGGGGCGCGGGCCGTGGAACCGCGCACCACCAGCGACGTCGGCAGCAGGTCGCTGCATTCCGCGATTTCCCCCCGGATGAGCTGGAGGATGCGGTTGCAGGACTCGATGCCCACCTGATACAGGTCGTGGCGAATCGTGGAAAGTCCCGGATTGACGTACGCAGCCAGCTGAATGTCGTCCACGCCCATCACCGACACGTCTTCGGGAACTTCCCGGCGGTTGTCGGCCAGCCAGCGCATGGCGCCGATGGCCATCCGGTCGTTGGCCGCCATGATGGCGGTCAGATCGCCCATTTTCGCCGCCAGCTTGGCCGTGGCGGCATAGCCGCCGCGCTGGCTCCACTCCTCGCCGCCGTCCACCCAGGCCACTTCGGCGGCGCCGGCCGGCCAGGTCTGGCTCACGCGCAGGAACTCGTCGCGGAACTGCAGCCCCGTATGCGTGTTGGTTCCGGCGATCAGCCCGATGCGACGGTGGCCCAGCCCCAGCAGATGCTCCGCCGCCAGCCGCGCCGACGCCGCATAGTCCACGCTGACGTAATTCAGCTTCTTTCCGGGAAACAGATGGTTCACCAGCACGAACTTGTACGGGCTGTCCTCGAATGCGCTCAGATAGTCCGCATGGATGTCCGACGCGATGAACAGCATGCCGTCCGCCCGGCGGCTCGCCAGCAGCTTGAGATATTCCTGCGACTTGATGAACTGCGCCGTGGCGATGTCCAGCAGCACCTTGAACCCCTGCGACGCCGCCCGCTCGTAGATGCCCGAAATGATTTCCCCCAGATAGATGTCCGAAAACACCCGCGTCAGATTCGGCACCACCAGGCTGATCGTCCGGCTCGACTTCGAGGCCAGCCCGCGCGCCGCGCTGTTCGGACAGAAATTGTACTTCTTGACCACCGACATCACCTTGTCGCGCGTGGCCTGGCTGATGCGCGGGTGGTTGTTCAGCACCAGCGATACCGTGCTGAGTGAAAAACCGCTTTCCTTGGCGATGTCCTTGATGGTCTTGCGCTTGCCCGTCATGACGAATCCTTTGTTTTCAGGTTGGAGGCGTCATTCTTGGGTAAATCGCTCCACACGGCAAGTAAAATGTTTGTTGTTTTACCGGTAAAATCAACCCCTTTACCGCCCTCCCGGAGGGGCAGGCTCCGTCCTGCCCGGTTCCTTCCCCCTCCCCCCCCTCAGGACCTGGTCACGCCTCCGAGAGCTGCCCCAGCTCGACGGCAATCTGCCGGGCGGCGTCGTGGCCTCGGGCGGCGGCCCAGACCACCAGCGACGGGCCGGTGACCATGTCGCCCGCCGACCAGACCCGTTCCAGTCCCGCGGCATCCGGCGCATCCTTTCCCGGCCCCGTGAAACCCATCGCCAGCAGCACCATGTCGGCTTTCCGGAAAAATTCGGTGCCGGGCTTCGCCACCGGCTTGCGCCCCTGCCATTCCACCTGAACACAGCGCAGCCCGTACACCCGCCCGGATTCGTCGCCCTCGAACGACAGCGTGTTCGTGGCAAACAGCCGCTCGCAGCCTTCCTGGTGGCTGCTCGACGCCCGGTAGATCCGCGGCCAGTCCGGCCAGGGATTGTCGTCCGCCCGCCCCTCCGGCGGCCGGGGCAGGATTTCGATCTGGGTGACGCTTTTCGCCCCGTGCCGGACCGACGTGCCGACGCAGTCGCTTCCCGTGTCGCCGCCGCCGATAACCACCACGTCGCGGCCCCGGGCCGACCATTCCGCGCCGATTCCGCTCCGCTCCCCGCTGACGGCCTGGTTCTGGCGGATCAGGAAATCCAGCGCGAAGTGAATGCCCTTCAGCTCGCGGCCGGGCACGGGCAGGTCGCGGGGCTCGCGCGCGCCGCACGCCAGCAGCACGCCGTCGTGCTTGCGCCGGAGATAATCCAGCGCCACATCCCGCCCGACCCGCACGCCGCACTCAAAGCGCACGCCTTCCTGCCGGAACAGCTCGATCCGCCGCTCCACCATCCATTTTTCGAGCTTGAAGTCGGGAATCCCGTAGCGCAACAGCCCGCCCGCCTGTTTGGCGCTCTCGTACACCGTCACGTCGAACCCCCACCGGTTCAGGTCCGATGCCGCGGCCAGCCCCGTCGGCCCGCTGCCGACCACCCCCACGGACAGCCCGTTGCGCGGCGCGACCGGCCGCGGCACCATGCGCCCCTCCTCGAACGCCCGGTCGCCGATTTCCCGCTCGATCTGGCGGATCGCCACTGCCTCGCTGTCCTTGGCGTTGCAGCACGCCCCTTCGCACAGCGCCGGACAGATCCGCCCCGTGATTTCGGGATACGGACACGTCGTCAGCACCAGCTGCAACGCGTCCTCCCAGCGGCTCTCCAGCGCCGCCGCATTCATTTCGGGAATCGGATTCTTCAACGGGCAGCCCGCGCCGTAGCAGAACGGAATGCCGCAGTCCATGCAGCGCGCGGCCTGCCGCGCCAGTTCGTCCGGCGACAGGTGCCCTTCCACCTCCTGCCAGTCACGCACCCGCTCCTCGACGGGGCGGTAGCCGGGGTCCACCCGCGGCAGATCCAGAAACGACCGGTAATGGGGAATGGGATTCATCTTCCTACTCCTTCGCCTTTTCTTCGCGCTTCGTCGCCGCGTCATCGCGGCTCATCTGGCCCAGCGCCAGCCGGTATTCCATGGGCAGCACCTTGATGAACGAATCCTTCCAGCGCGCCCAGTCGCGGAGAATCTCCCGTGCCCGGGGGCTGCCGGTCCACCGGACGTGCCGTTCGATCATGCCCCGCAGTTCCTCTTCGTCTTCGGGGGCCAGCATTTCCAGATCCACCATGCCGAGGTTGCAGCGCGCGTCGAACAGCCCGGTTTCGTCGAGCACGTAGGCGATGCCGCCGCTCATCCCCGCGGCGAAGTTCACGCCCGTGGGCCCGAGAATCGCCACGCGTCCGCCGGTCATGTATTCGCAGCCGTGGTCGCCCACCCCTTCGACCACCGCCCAGGCGCCGCTGTTGCGCACTGCGAAGCGCTCCCCGACGCAGCCGTTCAGATAGGCCTCGCCGCTGGTCGCGCCGTACAGCAGCACGTTGCCGGCGATCACGTTGGCCGCGGGGTCATAGCCGGCGCCGGGCGCCGGGGTCGCGATGATCCGCCCGCCGCTGAGCCCCTTGCCGAGATAGTCGTTGGCCTCGCCGCGCAGGATCAGGGTCAGCCCCTTCGCGGCAAAGGCCCCGAAGCTCTGCCCCGCCGAACCCGTGAATTCCAGAACCACCTGATCGTCCGGCAGCCCCTTTTGTCCGTGCCGCCGGGCGATCCGGCTCGAAATCAGCGCCCCGGTTGCGCGGTCCGTGTTGCGGATCTCCCGCTGCAGCCGGACCGGTTTGCCTCCCGCCAGCGCGCCGTCCAGTTCGGGCAGCAGCGCATAGTCCATCGCGCCGCGGATGGGCGGCTCCGGCGCCGCCGCAAACCGGCAGTCCTCCGGCGCGGCTTCCACCCGGTGGAACACCGCGCTGAAATCCAGCCCCTTGGCTTTCCAGAACGTCACCGCACGGTTGACATCCAGCAGATCCGAGCGCCCGACCAGGTCCTCGAATTTCCGGAAGCCCAGTTCCGCCATCCATTCGCGCACTTCGCGGGCAATGAACCGGAAGAACTGGATGACGTATTCCGGCCGGCCCGCGTATCGCTTGCGCAGCTCGGGATCCTGGGTCGCCACGCCGAACGGGCACCCGTTGGTGTGGCATTTGCGCATCATCATGCACCCGCATACCACCAGCGGCGCCGTCGCGAACCCGAATTCCTCCGCACCCAGCAGAGCGCCCACCACCACGTCGCGCCCCGTCTTGATCTGCCCGTCGGTCTGCAGCCGGATCCGGCTGCGCAGCTTGTTCAGCACCAGCGTCTGCTGCGTCTCGGCCAGCCCCAGTTCCCACGGGGCTCCCGCATGCTTGATGCTCGACAGCGGTGACGCCCCCGTGCCCCCGTCGTAGCCGCTGATCAGCACCCGGTCCGCGCGCGCCTTGGCCACGCCCGCCGCCACCGTCCCCACCCCCAGTTCCGACACCAGCTTCACGCTGATCTCCGCCTCGTCGTTCGCGCAGCGCAGGTCGTAGATCAGCTGCGCGATGTCCTCGATCGAATAGATGTCGTGATGCGGCGGCGGCGAGATCAGGGTCACGCCCGGCGTGGAGTGCCGCACCCGGGCGATGTCGGCCGTCACCTTGTGGCCGGGCAGCTGCCCGCCCTCGCCGGGCTTCGCCCCCTGCGCGATCTTGATCTGCAGCTCCTGCGCATGGTTCAGGTACTCCGTCGTCACCCCGAAGCGCCCGCTGGCGATCTGCTTGATCGCGCTGCAACGGTTTTCGCCGTCCGGTCCGATGACATACCGCGCCGGATCCTCGCCGCCCTCGCCGCTGTTGCTGCGGCCGCCGAGACGGTTCATGGCGACCGCCAGCGTTTCGTGCACCTCCTGGCCCAGCGACCCGAAACTCATCGCGCCCGTCATGAACCGGCGCAGGATCGCTTCTTCCGGCTCGACCTCTTCAAGCGGCACCGGCGGACCCGCGGGCCGGATCGTGAACAGCCCGCGCAGCGTGCTCTGCCGTTCGGCCTGGTTGTTGATCATTCCGGCGTACTGCTTGTACAGCTCCCAGTCGCCCGTCCGCGTGGCCTGCTGCAGGGCGCGGATGCTCTGCGCCGTCCACAGATGGCGCTCGCCGTCCGCCCGCCACGCGTACTGCCCGCCCGCCGGCAGCGGCTCGCTCTCCTCCGCTCGCCGCGCGTCCGCATGGCGCGCCAGCGCCTCCCGGGCGATCTCGTCGAGCCCCGCGCCCCCCACCCGCGATGTTGTCCCGGTGAAGTACCGGTCCAGCACCGCCTGCGACAGCCCCACCGCCTCGAACACCTGTCCGTTGCGGTAGCTGCGCAGCGTCGAAATGCCCATCTTGGACATGATCTTCATCAGCCCCTTGTTCAGCGCCTGGATGTAGTTGCCCAGCGCTTTGGGCTCGTTGGTCCGCACCGTAAGCGCATCCGTCCGGACCAGCTCCGACAGCGTGGCAAAGGCCAGGTACGGATTGATCGCCGCGGCGCCGAACCCCAGCAGCAGCGCCATGTGCATCACCTCGCGCGCCTCGCCGGTTTCGATCAGCAGCCCCGTGCCCGTCCGGAATCCCGTTTCGCGCAGCGACTGGTTCACGGCAGCCGTCGCCAGCAGCGCCGGAATCGGCGCGAGCCTGTCCGGCAGGTCCCGGTCGCTCAGGACAATCAGGTTGGCGCCTCCGCGGACCTCCTCCAGCACCCGCTCGCACAGGTCGGCCAGCGCGCGCTCCAGTTCCTCGCCAGGCCGTTCCGCCCCCGCATCGAAGCCCATGGCCACGGTCGCCGTCCGGAAGCCTTCCCGGTTCAGGTGGCGGATCCGCGCCAGGTCCGCATTGGACAGGATCGGATGCTGCAGCTTGACCAGCCGTGCCTGCGCCGGGCTTTCGCCCAGAATGTCCGGACTGTGTCCCAGAAACGTCATCAGCGACATCACCAGCTCCTCGCGGATCGGATCGATCGGCGGGTTGGTGATCTGGGCAAACAGCTGCTTGAAATACCAGTAGAACAGCTGCGGCTTCTCGCTCAGCACCGCCAGGGGCTGGTCGCTGCCCATCGAGCCGACCGGCTCCGCCCCTTTCGTCGCCATCGCATCCAGAAGAATGCGGATGTCTTCCCGCGTATAGCCGAACCGCCGCTGCTGCGGCGCCAGCGGGGCCGCCGGCGCCTCCCCGGCATGGATCGCCCCGTAAAAGCCGTGGATCGCGATATGGTTTTCCTCGACCCACCGGCGGTACGGCCGATGCCGCGCGAGATGCATCTTGATCTCGGCATCCTTCATCAGCCGCCCCGTGGCCAGGTCCGCCAGCAGCATCGTGCCGGGGCGCAGCGATCCCTTTTCGGCGATGTCTTCCACGGGAATGTCCAGCACGCCCGCCTCCGACGCCAGCACCATGAACCCGTCCTTCGTGCGGGTGTAGCGCACCGGCCGCAGCCCGTTGCGGTCCAGCAGCGCGCCGACCAGCCGCCCGTCGGTGAACGCCACCGCCGCCGGCCCGTCCCACGGCTCCATCAGCCCGGCATGGAACTCGAAGAACCCCCGCAGATCCGGCCCCATCGGATATTTCGCCCCCCACGCCTGGGGGACCAGCATCAGCATGGCGTGATGGATGTCACGCCCGCCCAGCGCCAGCAGTTCGAGCAGGTTGTCCAGGTTCGCGCTGTCGCTGCCGAACTCTTCCAGCACCGGCGTCAGCCTGGCAAAATCCCCGCCGAACACGCCGGGATCCATCCGGGGCTCGCGTGCGGCCATGGCGTTGCGGTTGCCGCGCAACGTGTTGATTTCGCCGTTGTGCGCCAGCAGGCGGAACGGCTGCGCCAGCGGCCACGACGGAAACGTATTGGTCGAGTAGCGCTGATGCACCACCGCCACCGCGCTCACCAGCCGCGGATCCCGCAGATCCGGATAGAACTTCGGCACCTGCGGGGCGATCATCATTCCCTTGTACACCAGCGTCCGGCACGAAAAACTCGCGGCATAGGCGTTGGGCGAACCGTCCTCCGCCTTGCTCCCCAGCTCCCGCTCCGCGCGCTTGCGCACCGTCAGCAGCTTGCGCTCCAGCGCCTCGCCGGCCAGCCGCCCCTTGGGCTCGGCGGCGAACAGGTGCCAGAACGACGGCATCGACGCCCGGGCCATCGCGCCCACCGCCATCGGATCCACCGGCACGTCGCGCCAGCCCAGCGCGCACAGCCCTTCCTCCAGCAGAATGCGCTGGAGCCCCGCCTTCGTATCCGCCAGTTCCTTCCCCCCCGGCGGCAGGAACAGCGCCCCCACTCCGTAATGCCCCGGCTCCGGAAGCGCCACCCCCAGACGCTCCGCCTCCGCCCGGAAAAACGCATCCGGCATCTGGATCAGCAGCCCCGCGCCGTCGCCCGTGTCCGGATCCGCCCCCGTCGCCCCGCGGTGCAGCAGGTTCTCCAGCACCTCGATGCCCTTCTCGACAATCCGGTGCTCCGCCCGCCCGTCCAGGTTCAGTACAAACCCCACCCCGCACGAATCGCGCTCCGCTCTCGGATCGTACAACCCTTCCGCTTTCATCCGGCCTGTCTCCTCATCTTCGGTCTGATGGCTCGTTTTCTGAAAATGCGTTCTATTCTTCGGATTTCACCCAAAAATCACGCAAAATCCGCCAAACGCAACCCCCGCGACAAAAATGAATCCAAAATCCGGGTCAAATCCTACAATTTTGTCGCACCCATGTGCTTTTCCAACGGATTAGTCGGCGCGGCCAGGATCGGTGGAAATGCTCATTCGACATTTACTCCCCCATGCGGGATAATCAACACAATCGAGCGTGAACTGCGCGTTGCACTCATATCCCATCTGACAGTAGGCCACCCAAAGAGAAACCCCATGCCCCGGATGAAATTAGACCATCCCACCGCTGCCATTTCCAAGCCTACTTGGCAGAAGCTCTATAACCTGGCCTTCCAGATCCGCAAGCTGGCCCCCTGGGACTGGATGGAGGAAACAGATCTGTTTGCTTTTCAACCGTCGGGCGCCAAAGAACCGGCCTTTATCAGTGTCATGGGTGCCATCGGCCAGCACCATGCCGTTGGCATTTATCCTTCCCTCCGTTCGCTTAATCAATTCTGGGAAATGCAATTCACTCCAGAGGAGTTTCGCCGTCCGGAGTTGCTTCTGGAAACCCGACAGGTGCAAGTGTCCTTTGAAAAGGCCGCTGTGTTGGATGCCGAAGAAAAGAAACTCATCAAGGATCTGGGCTACGCTCCGCGCGGAGCCCATGCCTGGCCGTGCTTCCAGAGTTTTCATCCGGGCTGTTCGCCTTGGTTCATCGATTCCAACGACGCCACACTCCTATGCCTTGGAATGGAGAGGCTGCTGGACTTTGCGCCCCGCTTCGATGAAAACCCCGACCTCTTGCCGGAACATATCGGGCCCGATATGCCCATTCCTGTCCAGATGCAGGTTGGATCAGCTTCGGATTCGGGCTGGCAGGGAACCTACCGCACCTTTCCTTATGAACCGCTATCCCTTCAATTGGAGGTTCCCACCCATGATCTTGACGCGCTTGGAAAACAGCCACCACAGTCGCTGATCCTGGAAGTGGATGTCTCCATCCTCTCGGCCCAAATCGGCAAACTCGGCGAACGACCTCGCTTGCCCTATTTGCTGATCGTAGCGGAGTCCAACTCCGGCTTTGCCTACGGCGTTGACCTGATGTCCGTGCAATCCACCATCGAGGACATGTGGGCGGAGGTGCCCGGGCGCCTGCTCGCCATCCTGCTGCGGCACCAGCTACGCCCGGCCACTATCCTGGTTCGGAACATCTGGATGCGCGATTTGCTGTGGATCTTTCGCGACAAACTGGGCGTCAACATCGAAATGGTCCCAGACCTCCCGGCCATAGAGGAAATCCAAGGAGCCATGGCCCACCGGCTGTAAGGTCGGGATCGGGTCTCACTCTCAACGAACCGTCTCCCCTCTCCATTCTATTGTGCCTTCTGTTTTCTGCGAACCAGGCTGCTCCTGCTTCCCGTTTCAGGGGTTCAGCCTTCCCGCATTTCAGCATTTTGCCCCCCCTTCCCTGCAATGCGCATTCCCAACTTCAGTCTATGCTCCAGTGCCGCCTGCCACTCCTTGTGGTGGCGGATGAACGGGTCGTTCTTCAGCGCGTCCCGGACCCGCTTGACATCGACATCCTCAAGGTCTCGCGGGCGCTGTTGCCGGAAAAGTCAGCCGTTCGCGCACCAGAAAATCATAGTGACCCTGGCTGATGGGACCAAATGCAACGATGTTCTTCGCCTGGATGATGTCATCCGCGTATCCCGCGAGATCTTTATTGTCATACGCCTGCAACGCCATCACCATTCCAAATCTCCAGCCGTCCCATCTAACATCTTCCTCCTGCTGTTCTTCAGAGAAGCAGGCTTCCGGGTTGGCATTGGTTTCCTTGGAAACCACTATCCGGTTCCTGTCTTTCGCAGAATCCAGGTCACTGTCCGGGCGCCGCAACTGCCGCACGACATGCGGCAAGGCAGCCAACACGGGAAATTGCCTTACATACGCTGCCGCTGCGGATGCCGGGGCTGGGTCTTCGCCTGAAATGGCGTTGGTGACCAACGGTTCAGCTCCGGGACAAGAAATGCCGGCCATCACCAGTGCAGTCAGAACATCCTCTATAAGAGACTGATTCGCCGATGCCATTCCAATCAATTGCTCCACCACCTGTTCATCATCCTTGTAGAGGAGCGCGACGGTAAAGATAATCTTTCGCGAAGGTTGGCTTTCCGTTAAACGCCCAAGCAGGAACGATTTCAACCCCTCCGTCCATCTGAGCTGGTCATACCATGTCTGGACTTGCGGGTTGTCCTCGAGCTTCGCAAATGGCAGGCGCACATCAAACGGAATCGCCCGCCAAAATACATAGCTAATCAAATGCCGGTTGATTTCTTCGTCGTTGATCGCGATCGCCTCGCGGATCTGCTGCACGACGGCTTCACCATCTTGTTCTGTCCGGGTTAAAAACCGCCCCATCGCGTCATGGTCCGTTTCATCCACCTCAAACAAGCGTTGGAAATGCTGTCGCTGGACCTCTACCTCCCCTTCATCCGCTTCTGCAAAGCGCATGACACATGCCAGCAGGATGACCGGCGTTATCCATTTCTTCATGTTTGATCTCCTGTCAATCAGGGCAAAAACCGGCCCTTCTTCAGCTTCTCCGGCAGGTAGGTATCGAGAACGAAGTTGAGCCCGTGCTTGGCGAAGGCCTGCTGCTCGATGCGCACCCCCATCTTGAGCATCTGCTCCAGTGTCGCCTGCCACTCCTTGTGGTGGCGGATGAACGGATCGTTCTTCAGCGCGTCCTTCGCGCGCTTGATGTCCACGTCCTCCAGCGGATGCGTCGCATCCTCGAGGTTGTAGTCGAGGATGTCCTGGGGCGTCACGCCCAGATAGTGCGCCTGCGGCACGCAGAAAAACCGGTTGATGTGCGCCGCCTGCCCCGACCCCGCCTTCAGCGTCCGGTAGATGTTGCAGTAGCCGTAGGGATCCCCGTCCGTGAACGCCAGCACCGGCAGCTTCCGGTCGTCCGCCAGCCGACGGATGAACCGGCGGCAGGCCCGCGTCGGCACGCCGCTCATCGAGATCAGCACGCAATTGGCTTTCTCGTAGTAGCGGTGATGCACCAGGCGCTGGAACAGCGATGCCGTCTCCACCACCAGCACCAGCTTCGCCTTGGTTTCAAAGCGCAGGTGCTCCACCCGCGACGGAATGCTCCACGCCCCGCTGCCCATCTTCGCGCAGTTGATTTTCACGTCGGCCCCGCTCTGCGGATCCTTGTCGATCACCACCAGCTCCCCGCACACGTCGCCCCCGCGTTCTTCCGGAATGTAGCCGAGCTGCTCGCGGTTCACCCCCAGCATCGCCTCCATGTCGTCGAGCAGCGTGTCGCTCTCCGGCTGCGCATCGAACCGGCACTCGCCCCAGCTCTTGCTGTTGTAGTACACCTCGCGCTTGCCCGCGATGTCGTCGCGGTCCAGCAGGTCGTTCTTCGTCGTCGCCAGTAGCCGCATGGACTGCGCGAACGTCTTGACCGTGTTGTAGGACAGCGTCCGCGACGCCTTCTTGCCCAGAATCTCGAAATGCCCCCGCTTCGCGTCGAACTTCACGTTGGCCAGCGACCGCACCGGAAAACTCATCGAGGGCTTCCGCCCCTTTTTCACGATGTCCTCGTGGATGTCCTTCGCCACGCCGACGATCTTCCGCGCCGCCGCCTCCTTCGTCACCACCTCGGGCTGCCTGTCATCCGCCTTGCTCATCGCTCCGCCTCTCTCCGCCATTTTCCGGATTTTCCACGCTATGGAAAATATTTGGGCGATTTTTCCACGCTATGGAAAAACCTTTTCCACGCTGTGGAAAAATCTTTTTCCAGCCGGGTCAGCGCCCCGGCCTACAGCAAATCCGTGCACCTCTGTAGCCCGGGCGACGACCCGGGCGGCTGTTGGACCTCTATCCCATCCGATTACGGAACCGGGGCAAACACCTTTTCGGCGACCGCTTTTCGATCGAATGAATAGGTGGTCTCGGCCCCGGCCTTCCGGTGGACAAGCCCGATCAGATAATCCGCGAAATCGGCTTTCCCCGCCTGATAGAGCCGCCAGGCGTCCCACGCGAGCGGCGCCTGCTCCACGTCCAGATCCGACGCCGTCAAAATGCCTTGCAGCAGCCGCGCGACGTCCTGGCGCGCGTAGCCGTAGCCACCGGACAAGACCCAGACCAGTTCGCACAGCGTCACCAGGGCGATCTGACCGGGTGCGTCCGGGGTGCATTCGCGCTCGATCAATTTGGCCGCGCGCCGGTGCTGCGTTGCGTCGTCGCGAGTGAAATAGCGCAACAGCACGTTGGTATCCAGCCCGATCACGCCCCCGCCCCCCGCCGGACCGCCGCTTCCATCTGGGCCAAGGTGAGTCGCCGCGCGGGTTTCGGCAGCACGGTTTTGAGCTGCCGGACCGAGGTCGTGGCGGGCACGATCTCCACCCGGCTGCCGGTCCGCGCGAACAGCAGCTTGTCGCCCGGCCCGACGTTCAGAAACCGGCGGATTTCCACGGGCACCGTCACTTGCCCCTTGCTGGTCAGGGTTCCCGTCATGTCTTACCTCGATTCATTACTTTTCGTCTTGAGTAATACTCTACGCCCCGCGGTCCGCCGTGTCAATCCCCGGTGGGACAAGGGCGTTCCGGATCCGTCCAGATGGCAATCCAACGCGCCCGCCGGGCGGCGGTTCGAGCGGCCTACGGGGTTTGCCGGATGCGGTAATACCGGCCGGGATAATTCGTCCCATCCGGATCGCGGAAATCGTAGGCCTCGCCGGAAAACATATTTGTTGCCAGGGGAATCCACCTTCATTCTGAGTCCTGAATTCTGACTCCTGAATTCTGCGTGATGAGCGCAGCTCATCACGCCTCCAGATGCGTTCGCTCCAGCATCTTCGTCAGGTCGTCTTCGATCTTCGATTTCTGCCGGTCGTTCAGCGCCAGGATGTCCTGAAGTCCCAGAGCCAGGTGCGGGATGTATTTTTCAATGTAGCTGCGCTTGCGGTCGGCCTCGGCCGCGCGCTTGCGCTTGCCGAGATAGGCGGAGAGCCGGCGGCCGGTTTCCTGCAGGGCAAAGGTCAGCTCCTTGAGAATCTCCGGGTAGTGGGCGATGGCCTCTTTGCTCTCGCTGGTGAAGGGCACCCACACGCTGGCGATGTGCAGGAAAAAGACCATCGGGCCGACCGGCAGCCCGCCGCGCGGCTGCGGCAGGCCGTAGGCTTTCCAGTTCACGCCCTCCATCGCCTCGGTCATGGCGCAGGCGCCGCCCATGTAGAGCAGCGGCGCGCGGTTGGCAAAGCGCATCACCCGCACCGGGTCTTCCGCGCCCAGGTCCGGGTTCGCGCCGGGCTTCGCGCAGGCCACGCCCACCTCGACCAGGAACGGATTGCCCCGGTACACCTCCGGCGAGCGCGTCACCGCCGTGTAGAAGTCGGCGGGAAACTCTTTCTTCAGGCCGGCGAGAATCTGCTCTTCGCCGATCGGCGCCAGGCAGTCCATCGGGGGCCGCATCAGCTTGGTTTCCTGGATCGCCTGGTACAGCGCCTCGATCTCCTGATGCGCCACCCGCGTCGGGTTGGCCTTGGGATTCAGCCCGGCCCGCCCGCAGATTTCCAGCGCGACGCGCGCGCTGACCCGCGAAAAATCCTCCTGCAGCGCCCCCTTGAGGGTGCGCGCATGGCTGTCCTTGAGCATCTGCATCAGCAGGCCCAGTTCGACGCCGTGCGGATGCGGCTGGATCGCCGCCACCGGCGGCGGCAGGATGCGCACCGCCCGCGCATAGGTCTGCCAGGGGCCCTCTTCCTCCGCCGCCCCGCCCGTCGCTTTGTCTTTCCTGAGCAGAGTGACCCTGAAATGCAGCCGCAGGTGCGGATTGGCCACCGCGCACTGCTTGAGATATTCGTCCACCGACAGCCGGCCGCGCACGTACTGGGCGGTCATCTCGATCGCCACCTGCGTGCCGTGTGAATAGACCACCGGCTCGCCGCCCTCGTCTTCCGGCGGAAATTCCGGCCGCCAGTCCGCCGCCTCGTCCGACAGCACCGCCGGCTTGTTGGCGCGCGTGTCAATCTGCACCGCCAGCCGGTGGGCCTGCGGCGCGCTCTTCGTCCGGGACAAAATCACCGTCGCCGTGCCGGTCGTCAGCTGTCCGTACATTCCGGCGGCGCTGATGCCGATGCCCTGCTGGCCGCGCGACATCCGCAGGCGGTGGAATTTGGAGCCGTAGAGCAGCTTGGCGAACACCTTCGGGATCTGCGCGCGGACAATGCCCGGCCCGTTGTCCTGCACCGCCACCCGGAAACGCCCGTCCGCCACCTGCCGCAGTTCCACGGCAATCTCCGGCAGAATCCCCGCTTCCTCGCAGGCGTCCAGCGAGTTGTCCACCGCCTCCTTCACCGCTGTCATGATCGCCTTGCGCGGGCTGTCGAACCCCAGCAGATGGCGGTTCTTCAGGAAAAACTCGGAAACGGAAATCTCCCGCTGCCTGCGGGCCATGCTTTCGGCGGTTTCCTGCGTCGTCTGCTTCCGGGCCATGGTCAGACGCTCTGGATGATCTGTTCTTCACAGGCCACCAGGATGCGGTGCAGGTCGCGCGGATCGTCGGCGCCGCGCATCTCCAGCAGCAGGCTCGTCTGGTGGCACATCATGCACAAACGCGCCAGCACGTGCAGGTGGATGCGGTCGTCCTGGCAGCAGATCAGAAAGAAAACATCGGTGGTGGACCGGTCGGGGGACCCGAAGGGGACCTGGGCGATGGTCTTGCCCACCACGACGAACGAATCCTCGAACATGTAGGGTTCGTGGTTGCGCGGATGCAGGAGGGCCAGCCCGCCGGCCAGCGCCGTGGAACAGAGCTTTTCGCGCTCGACCAGGCTGTCCAGCAGCTCCGTGCGGTAGCACAGCTTGCCCGTGCCGTCGGCCAGTTCCACCATGTCGCGCAGCACCGAGGCCTTGGTGCGGCTTCCCAGCCGCGGCTCGATCCATTCCGGGCGGATCAGCGCCGGAATGATGGCGGCATCGCTGGACAAATCGTGGTACTTGGCGGTGCTGCGCCGGTGAAAATCCGCCAGCCGCTCGTCGCCGAATCCCAGCAGGCGGCGCGACGCCCATTCGTCAATGGCGTTGTGGCGGAACACCAGCCGCCCGCCCTGGCGCTCGCACGGAAGTTCCCCGCTGCGGGCCAGCTCCTCGACGCGGTCTTCCGTCAGGTGCAGGTATTCCGCGGCTTCGGCCAGGTTGAACACGCGATAGGGCATCGGCGCATGGACTCCTGTGCGGCTCCGCTCCCTAGATCTTCAGCAGGCCGGCCGCAAAGGCCAGCAGCAGGCCCGCCGTCAGGACCAGGCCCCCCGCCGTCGCCACCGGAAACGGGCTGCCGTCCAGCCGGCGGCGCAGCCACTTGGAATAAAACGCCGCGGCGCCCGTCGCCAGCGTCACCAGCAGCATGATCAGGAAAAACGCCTGGTTCTTTCCCGCCCACTCCGCCGGCCCCGCCCCCGGCGAACCCGATCCGCCCATGGCCGCCTTGCCCACCACCGGCAGAATCATGCACTGAAACAGAACCAGCAGGCCGAACGCCACCGCCAGCACCTGGCCGGTCATCGGCGCCCCCGCCAGCTTCCGGAAATCCAGCGGTTCCGGAACCGGCGCTTCTTTCCTGGACTTGGATGACGCACTCATTGGACGCGCATTGTCCATATTCTCCGCGCGGATTCAAGCAAAACGCGCGGGGACCCCCCGCCCGGAAAAATATATAGTTATTGCAATAACTATATAATCCGCCGTCCCGGCTTCCCGGAACGGCCGGGGGCCCGCACACGAACCGCTCCCGCGTTCACGGCGACGTGCACGTGGACGCTTTCCGCTTTGCGGCCATCTCCCCTGTGTGTAGGATGCGCGCCGACAAGGAACCTGCCATGAAGAAAAAGTCCAAGCACATCGTGATTCTGCTGGGCAGCGCCCGCGAGGACGGCAACTCGACCCGCCTGGCCTATGCCTTTGCCGATGCCGCCAGCCTGGCGGGTCATGCCGTCCAGTCCATCCGCGTGCCGGCCCTGGATATCGTCCCCTGCGACGGATGCGGCGAATGCTGGAAGCCGGCCTCCACGCCCTGCGTCCTCCGCGACGACATGGATTCCGTCTATCCCCTCCTCCGGAAAGCCGACATGCTGGTGTTCGCCACGCCGCTGCACTTCTTCACCTGGTCCGCCCCCCTCAAGACGCTGGTGGACCGCCTGTACTGCCTGGCACCGAAGCGGCGGCACGGACTCCAGGGCCTCCCCGTCGCCCTGCTCGCCACAGCCGCCGACCCCCGTCCGGCGGCGTTCACCGGCCTCAAGGCCACCTTCCGGCTCGTCGCCGGCTACATGCAATGGAAGATTCTCGGCGACGTGCTGGTCCCCGGCGTCGCCGAAGAGGGTGACATCGCCCGCAAGCCCCGCGCCCTGGCCCGCGCCCAGACCCTCGCCCGCCGCCTGCCCTGAACCCCGTTTCAACGACCGCCCCATCCCCGCTTCCGCGCGTTGCCTTCCGACCGGACCGTGGTATAGTTCCGGGTTCTGAATATGGAAGGAATTCCCGCATGACCCCCGATGCCATCCAGATCCGCAAGGCCCGCTTCGGCGACGGCCAGGCCATTTTCCAATGCATCAAGGCCCACCCGAACGAGCTGGTGCCCCGCCCCTTGAGCGACATCCAGCTGAACATCGACCGGTTCCTTGTCGCCGAACTCGACAGCCAAATCGTCGGCACGGCCTCCTGGGCCGTGCTCCCGGAGCTCGATCCCGCCAAAAATCCCTCCATCGAAATCCAGTCGGTCTCCGTCCGCGCCGACCTCCAGAAGCACGGGCTGGGCCGGCGCCTGGTCGAAGCGGCCATGGAACGCGTCAG
>JAHDSS010000217.1 GCA_018432565.1 Kiritimatiellia bacterium | reverse complement strand
GAACGAGAACATGCCGTTCTGGCGTTCGATGAACGAGAAGTCCGCGCCGGTTTCGCGCGCGGCGAGGCCTTCGACGAGCTGGCGGCGGACGTTGCGGATGCGCAGGCGCATGGCCTCGACCTCCTGCACCCAGAGGCGGCGCAGGTCGGCGTCGGCCAGCACCGCGGCGGCCAGGGCGCCGCCGTGGCGCGGCGGATTCGAGTAGAGCACGCGGACCAGGCGCTTGACGTGCGAGAGGCCCGCCGCGGCGTCCCGGGCGCTTTCGGCCACCAGCAGCAGCGCGCCGACCCGCTCGCCGTACAGGCCCATGTTCTTGGAGAACGACGAGGCCACCAGCGCCTCGGGCGCTTTCTGCATCACGGCCAGCAGCCCCGCGCGGTCTTCCTCGAGACCCGCGCCGAACCCCTGGTAGGCAAAGTCGAAGAACGGGAGCCAGCCGGCCTTTGCCGCCGCATCCCCCACCCGCGTCCATGCCGCGGCGTCCAGATCGGCCCCGGTCGGATTGTGGCAGCAGACGTGCAGCAGCACGATGTCGCCGGCGGGCACCTGCTCCAGCGCCGCGCACATCGCCTCCACATCCACGGCTTTCTTCGCCGCGTCGTAGTAGGGATAGGTCTTCACCGCCAGGCCCGCGGCGGCGCACAGGCCGTTGTGGTTGCCCCAGGTCGGGTCCGGCATCCACAGGGCGGCCTGCGGACGGAAGGCCTTCAGCAGCTCCATGCCGACGCGCAGGGCGCCGGTGCCGCCGGGGGTCTGGCACACCGCCACGCTGTCCGACGCCAGCGCATGGAACTCGCTGCCGAACACCAGGTGGGCGACTTCGCGGGCGAATTCGGCCGAGCCGGAAATCGGCAGGTAGCCCTTGGTTCGCTCGGTCTCCCACAGCACGCGTTCGGCGCGGCGGATGCACTCCAGGACCGGGGTGGTGCCCTGGTCGTCCACGAACACCCCGACGCCCAGGTTCACCTTGGGGTCGCGGGAATCCTTGCGAAAGGCCTCGGTCAGGCCGAGAATCGGATCGGCGGGCGCGGGTTCGATGGCGGGGAAGAACATGTCAGCCTCCTCGGGGTTGGGGGTTGGCGGTGAGTGGAAGCAACGCGGTTACGGGTAATAGGTCTGCACCCACGGCCGGATGGTGTCGGCGCCGACCTGGGTGATCTTCATTTCGCGGCGGGCGTTCTCGACGGAATCCGACGCGTGGGCGGCATTGACCATGATGTCCTGGCCGAATTCGCGGCGGACGGAGCCCGGCAGGGCCTTGCTCGGATCGGTCGGGCCCAGGATGTGGCGGATGCGGGAGATGGCGTTGACGCCGGCATAGACCAGCAGCAGGCACTGGGTCGTGCCGGGCCGGGCCTTCTCCTCGGCCACCAGCCCCTCGCCCCAGCGCCCGGTCATGAACTGGACGATCTGGTAGAACTGGTTGTCGCCGTAGCGCGGCCCCAGCAGCTCGCCCAGCGGCCCCTTGACCTCTTCCGGCAGCGTCAGGCCCAGCTCGGCGGCGATCGCCTTGGACGCGCGCTCGGCCACCATTCCCTTGAGCTTCTCGCGCAGCACGCCGCGCACCGGCCCGTAGAACTCCTCGGCCTCGGCCACCGTCATGCGATGGATCTTGGCCGCCACGATCCGCAGCCCGGAACGCGAAAAAATGTCAATGATCAGCCCGGGTCGCGCGCTGGCAAACCGGAAGTTGTCGGGCTTGATGATGACCAGCGCCTCTTCGAGAGTGCCGCCCTGCGGGACGTCGCCGGCCGCATCCACCACCCCGCCGCACTCGTCGCTGTAGCCCGCCCACAGCTTCAGGGCTTCGCCCGCCGCGTTCAGGTTGGGGCCGATGAAGACCGCCGGCTCGAGGTAGTGGATCGCGCCGGCCGGATCCAGGATGTAGTCGCCGTAGGTGTCGCGGACGGTTTCCCCGCTGTTGCTCGGGCGGATCGGCCCGGTGACCTCCTTGACGGCCTCGATGGCGTTCTCGCCCTCGAACAGCAGCATCATGACGCGCTTGCGGCGGCCGGTGGCGGGGTCGGGCCCGTACTCGCGCTCGACGTAGTCCGCCAGCAGCGGGCGGATCACCGGGTCCACGTCGGAATCGTTGCGGATCAGCTCGGCGTAGGCGTGGGCCAGCTCCGCGTCGGGCGCGAACATCCGCGCCGCCACGAAATCCAGCCCCGTGCGGCTGATGTAGCGGGCGATGACGCCGCCGGTGCGCGACTTCGCCACCGTGTAGGGGTTGATCAGTACAAATGCCAGTTCCTTCGCCATGGGGTCTGTCTCCTGTTGGATATGATCACCGGCCGGCGCCTCACGGCGCCGCCATCGCTTCGATCAGCTTCGCCAGCTTGTCGCGCTTCTCCTGCAGCTCGCGCTTGCGGGCCCGGGCCTGCTCGACGACCTCGGCCGGAGCGCGGCTGACGAAATTCACGTTGTCGAGCCGCTTGCCGGACGCCTCCAGCTCCTGCTCGGTCTTGTGCAGCTGCTCCGTCAGGCGCTTCTTCTCGGCCTCGACGTCCACGTGGCCCTCCAGCGACATGAACAGCGTGCCCAGCGGCGTAATGACGCTCGGCGTCGGCTTCGCCGGCGTGAAGTCGGTCTCCACCTCCAGCTTGCCGGCCTTGAGATACGGCAGGTAGGCCTCCCGGTCGGCGCGCACCAGCTCGCCGGTCGCCGCATCCGCCGGCCGCAGCACGAAGTCCGCCGTCTGCGACGGCGCCAGGCCGTAGTCGGCGCGCAGGTTGCGCGCCAGGCCGATCGCCGCGTGCTTGGCATCCACGTAGGCCACCGCTTCCGGATGCACTCCCCAGCCCGCCAGCTCCTCCTCGTCGAGGGCCGCCGGCCACGGGGCGGTCAGGATGGACTCCGAGACGGCCGCGTAGCCCATCCCCTGCCAGAGCTCCTCGGTCAGGAACGGCATGATGGGATGCAGCAGGCACAGCGCGCGCGACAGCACGTAGTGCATCACCCGGAGCACCTCCGCCTTGCGGGGCTCGTCGGTCCCGTTCAGCGGCAGCTTGGCGTACTCGACATACCAGTCGCAGAATTCGTGCCAGAAGAAGTCGTAGATCGCCTTGGCGTAGTCGTTGAACCGGCAGCGGTCGATGTTCTCGTCGCACGCCGCCACCGTCTTCTGCAGCAGCGCCAGGATGTGCTGGTCGTCCGCCGTCAGCAGCGCCGGATCGAACTGCGGATCGCGCACGTCCACCGCCCGCTCCCCGGTGAACATCTGCAGGAACCGCGCAGCATTCCAGATCTTCGTCCCGAAGTTGCGCCCCAGCTCGAACTTTTCCCTGGAAATGTAGACATCCTGGCCGGTCGCCGTCAGGGCGATCAGGCTGAACCGCAGGGCGTCGGCGCTGAACTCCCCGATGATGTCGAGCGGGTCGATCGAATTGCCCAGGCTCTTGCTCATCTTGCGGCCCTGGTTGTCGCGCACCGTCCCGTGCAGGTACACGCGGCGGAACGGCACGTCGCCCATGAACTCCAGGCCCGCCATGATCATGCGCGCCACCCAGAAGAAAATGATCTCCGGCGCGGTCACCAGGTCGTTGGTCGGATAGAAGGTCTTCAGGTCCGGCCCGTCCTTCGGCCAGCCGAACACGCTGAACGGCCACAGCCACGAGCTGAACCACGTGTCGAGCACGTCGGGATCCTGGCGGATGTGGTCCGACCCGCAGCGCGGACATGTCGCCGGCCGGCCCTTGGCGGCCCACTGGTGCTGGCAGTCGGTCTCGTCGCAATAGAACACCGGGATGCGGTGCCCCCACCAGATCTGCCGGCTGATGCACCAGTCGCGGATGTTCTCCATCCAGTCCAGGTACACCTTGTTCCAGCGCTCGGGCACGAAGCGGACGCGCCCGTCCTTGACGGCCTCGACGGCCGGACGCGCCAGCGGCTTCATCTTGACGAACCACTGCGGCGACAGGCGCGGTTCCACCACGGTGTGGCAGCGGTAGCAGTGGCCCACCGCGTGCGCGTGGTCCTCCACCTTCACCAGCAGCCCCGTCGCCTGCAGGTCGTCCACGATCTTCTTCCGGCAGGCAAACCGTTCCATGCCCTGGTACGGACCGGCGTTTTCGTTCATCTCGCCGGTCTCGGTCATCACGTTGACCGTCGGCAGGTCGTGGCGGCGGCCCATCTCGAAATCGTTGGGATCGTGCGCGGGCGTGACCTTGACCGCGCCGGTGCCGAACTGCGGGTCCACGAAGTCATCCTCGATCACCGGGATTTCGCGCCCGAGGATCGGCAGCAGCAGGGTCTTGCCCTTGAGCTTGGCATAGCGCTCGTCGCGGGGATTCACCGCCACCGCCGTGTCGCCCAGCAGGGTTTCCGGGCGCGTGGTGGCCACCACCACGCATTCGTTCTTGCGCCCGCCCTTGACCGGATAGCGAATGTGCCAGAGATGGCCCGCCCGGTCCTCGTGCTCGCTCTCCTCGTCCGACAGCGCCGTGCAGCAGCGCGGACACCAGTTGATGATGTACTCGCCGCGGTAGATCAGCTTTTTCTCATACAGGCGGACGAACACCTCGGCGACCGCGTCGCTGAGCCCCTCGTCCATCGTGAAGCGCGTGCGGTCCCAGTCGCAGGACGCCCCCAGCTTCTCGAGCTGGTGCAGGATCGTCCCGCCGTACTTGTCCTTCCACTCCCAGACCCGGTTCATGAATTCGTCGCGGGGCATGTCCCAGCGGCTCTTGCCCTGCTTCTTCAGGTCTTTTTCCACCGCGTTCTGCGTCGCGATGCCCGCGTGGTCCGTGCCCGGCACCCAGACCGTGTTGCAGCCCTGCATGCGCCGGCGCCGGATCATCACGTCCTGCACCGTGTTGTTCAGGGCGTGGCCCATGTGCAGAATCCCCGTCACGTTCGGCGGCGGAATCACGATGGCATACGGCTTGCCCCCCGCGTCCGCCTCGGCATGGAACAACCCCTTCTCTTTCCACCAGGCGTACCATTTGGCCTCGATGGCCTTGGCATCCACATGTTTCGGCAATTCAGACATGGCAATTCACACTCTTTC
>JAHDSS010000603.1 GCA_018432565.1 Kiritimatiellia bacterium | reverse complement strand
CGAAGTGGGATAAAGTGGTTCGTGAGGTAGGGTAAATGGAGCGTCGTGTCACAACCGAAATGCAGGAGCTGCTGAATGCCGGGGCATTCGTTGGGCACTACACGCATTCGCTGGACGGCAAGAAGCGGGTGACGATCCCGGCGGACTGGCGGGAGGCGGCGGGGGATCCGGTGCTGTTCGTGCTGCCGGGGGTGAACGAGAAGTGCCTGTATGTGTACACGGCGCGGGAGATGGCGCAGCGCCTGGAGAAGGTGCGCACGGCGTCGGTGGCGAATGTGCAGGCGCAGAAATTTCTGAGGGATTTCTTTTCGCGTGCGGACCGGGTGGTCCTGGATTCGCAGGGGCGCATCCGCGTGAAAGATGAATTGCTGGAGTACGCGGGGATCCTCAACCAGATGGTGCTGGCGGGCATAGGCAGCCGGTTTGAATTATGGAGTCCGGAATCATGGAACGAGCAGACTTCGCAGCTGGATCAATCGAAGTTCGCGGAAGCCGCGCAGTACATCGGGTTCTGAGCTTCCTGGGCGCGTTTTTCCTGGGCATCGGCCCGGCGGCGCAGCGCGAGGAGGAGGAGCGGAACTGGTGGGACCGCGAACCGTCCGCGGACGAGGCGGATTCGGTGCCGGTGACGTTCGGCCGGCAGACGGAACTGTTTGATGAAACCGGCCAGGCGGCCTACTCCCCTCCTGCGCGGATCGAGGCGCCGGCGGCGGCGGCGCCCGCGGCGGCGGCCGCCCCCGCGGCGGCGCGTGCGGTGCCGCGCACGGTGGTATCGGTGCAGTCGCGCTCCCGGCGGACGGCCCGGGTGGTGACGACGACGCGGGCGGCGAAAGCGGTACGCGTGGCGGCGGTGCCCCGGGCGGCAGCGGCCGGCGGCGACGTGGCCCGGCACCTGCTGATGAGTCAATCCCTTTCGAGCGGCAAGGAGGAAGCGCGTTGGTTCTCCGTTCCCCAGCGCGCCCTCCTGCCGCGTTTCCAGTTGTTCGAAGGCGCGGACGGCGTAACCGAAGAGGCGGGCGGCTCGCTGCGCCTGGCATCGCGGTCGCTGCGGACGCAGCGAGGCCGCGTGTGGTTTGTATGACCGCCATGAGGTGATTCCATGCTCCATGTTCCGGTGTTGCTGGAGGAAACCGTTTCCCGGCTGGTGACGGCGCCCGGCGGCTGGTATCTGGACGCTACGGCGGGGGCGGGGGGGCATGCGTCGGCGCTGCTGGCGGCGGCCGGACTGGATGCGCGCCTGCTGGCGCTGGACCGCGACGGGCGGGCGCTGGACCTGGCGCGGGCGGCGCTGGAGCCGTTCGGCGGCCGGGCGGTGCTGGAGCGGGCGAATTTCACGGAGATGGCGGCGGCGGCGGCGCGTTGCGGCGTAACGGGCTTCCGGGGCATTCTGATGGATCTGGGCGTTTCCTCCATGCAGCTGGACGAGGCTGCGCGCGGGTTCAGTTTCCGGGAGGAAGCGCCGCTGGACATGCGGATGGACGACCGGCAGGAGCTGACGGCGGCGGAGCTGCTGCGGCGGCTGTCGCCGGAAGACCTGGCGCAGGTGCTGCGGCGCTACGGCGAGGAACCGATGGCGAAGCGGATCGCGAAAGCGGCGGGCGCGGCGCTGGCGCGCGGCGAGCCGCTGGAGACCACGACGCAGCTGGCGGCGCTGGTGGAGCGCGCCAAGGGCGGCCGGCGCGGGCGGATTCATCCCGCGACGCAGACGTTCCAGGCGCTGCGGATCGCCGTGAACGGCGAGCTGGAGGCGCTGGAACGGGCGCTGCCGGCGGCGCTGGATCTGCTGGAGCCGGGCGGGCGGCTGGCGGTGATCAGTTTTCACAGTTTGGAAGACCGGATGGTGAAGCAGTTCATGACGGCCCACGAAGGGCGGATGGAGTCGCTGGCCCGGGGCGGCGCGCGCTGGAGCGGAACGCTCCCGCGGGCGCGCCGGGTGGCGCGCAAGCCCGTGACGCCGTCGGAGGAGGAAGTGCGGAGGAATCCGCGGTCGCGCACGGCGAAGCTGCGGGTGCTGGAAAGGATGGCGTGAGATGGCGAGGCGAAACCGTAAAAACGGGCATGACGGCAGCCGGGTGGTGTTCTGGGGCGTGCCGCTGGCGGCGCTGGCGGCGGCGCTGGGCATGGTGTATCTGCATCTGTACAACACCTGCGAGCGCATCGGGCGGCAGATCAAGGGCCTGGAGCGCGAGAAGGTTGAACTGCACAAGCGGGTGGTGAACGAAGAGCACCACTGGGGCACCGCCAGCTCGATCCGCAACGTGGAGCAGCTGATGGCGCGGCACGGGATCGTGATGACCTGGCCGGACCCGGACGATATCATCCGCGTGCCGCAGCGGGAGCGCGGCGAACCGGCGCTGTACGCCCGGCAGGGCGGCCCGACCTGGCGTGATTGAACGCGGCACCATGTGGCGGGTGGCGGCGGTGGCCATCGCCGTCCTGGCGGCGTGGGGCGTCCTGGCCGTCCGGCTGGGTCAGCTGCATCTCGGGGACAACGCGGCCTTGCGGGAGCGCATCCGGGAGCGGCGCAGCATCCGGGTGGATCTCCACACGGGGCGGGGGCGCATCCTGGACCGGAACGGCAATCTGCTGGCGCTGGACCTGACGCTGCAGAACGTGGTGGTGTCGCCGGACGTGATCGCCCGCAGCAACGCCGCGCAGGCCGTCAGCGCGCGCCTGGCGACGGTGCTGGGGCTGGACACCCGCTGGGTGTTCGAGCGGGCGAACCGGTCGTGGCGGAAGTACGAGATGATCCAGCCGAAGGTGACGGATGACGTGGTGGAGCGCGTGGCGGCGCTGAAGCTGCCGGGCGTGCGGTTCGAGCCGGTCAGCACCCGCCATTATCCGCAGCAGGAGCTGGCCTGCCATGTCGTCGGTTTTGCCAATTTCGAAAGCGTCGGCAGCGCCGGGATCGAGCAGCGCTATCATCACCTGCTGAAGGGGCGCCCGGGGATGCGCCTGAGCGAAAAGGACGGGGCGCGGCACGAAATCTACACGCGCCGATCGCTG
>JAHDSS010000355.1 GCA_018432565.1 Kiritimatiellia bacterium | reverse complement strand
GTGCCGTGTCGGCCGGCACCTGTTTCAGGATCGCCGCCAGCACGGTCGCCGCCACCTCGCGCCGCCGCGCCGCGCCTTCCCGAATCTCCGGCAGCCCCGCCTCCAGCTTCACCCGGTAGCGTGTCGCACCGATCGACCGCAGCGTCATCCGCCGCTTGCCGTCCGCCTCCAGCGCGGCCAGCCCCTGCACCACCCGCTCCAGTCCGTGCAACCCGGCGTCCACTTCCTTCTCGTCCTTCAACCGCTGATTGGCCAACGCCGCATCCAGCACCGGCTCCGTTTGCGGATCCGTCCATTCCCCCCCCATGAGGTCCAGCAGCACCTCCTCGATCCGGCAGGCCCGTGCCAGCCGCGCCCGCGACGGATCCGTCACCTTGTGGCGCACGTACGCCGTCAGGGTCGTGCATTCGCGCAACAGCCCGGCCTTCGACATCGCCCGAAGCTCCTGGAACAGCAACCGCGATGCCCGCTGCCGGTGCGGCTGCGCCCGGCTCCAGGCCTCCAGCGATTCCAGCTCCAGCAACCGGTCGGCATCAATGCCGTCATCCGCCCGCGCCCAGGCAAATTCATTGACGATATCCCCCCATAACCTCTGCCGCTCCGGTGGTTCCCCCGCCTCCGCCGCCTTCAACTCCGCCTCCAGCCGGGTGCGGACAATCGGCTTCGCCTGGAACACGCTCACCACGTTGTCGTCCCGCCGCAAGTATTCCGCCCGTTCCAGCCAGGAAAGCGCCGTCTTGACCTTGGTGTTCAGCCCCCGGTCCTCCGCGTCAAACACCTCCTGCAGCCGGGTGTCCTGCATCAACTCCCCCACCGTCACCACGATGGCCTCGCCATCCCTCCTCCGGTACTTCCGCAAGGCCCGCAAAATTTCCGCGATTTCCCGCCGCCCCAGCCGGTTCATGCCGTTCAGATTGAACTGCCAGTCCGCGTCGTCCTCGTCATACATCAGGATGCAGTCCGCCGGCCGCCGGTCGCGCCCCGCCCGCCCCGCTTCCTGCAGATAATTTTCGATGGATCCCGGCATGTCGCCGTGGATCACCACGCGCACATCCTCCTTGTCCACCCCCATCCCGAACGCATTCGTCGCCGCGATCACCTGCAAATCCCCCGCGATGAACCGGTCCTGCACCTCCTTCTTCTCCTCCGGCGGCAGCCCCGCGTGGAAATGCGCGGCCTTCCAGCCCGCCGCCTGCAGAAACTCCGCCGTCATCTGCGTCTTCGCGCGGGTCGACCGGAACACGATCGCCCCGCCCCGCCCGTACGCGCTCAACCGCTCCGACAGCACCTCCGCAATCTTCTCGTTCCGCTCCATCCCCGGCGGGACCTTCATCACCTCGAACTGCAGCGCCGGCCGCTCCACCGACGCCTCGAACAGCCGCAGCGCCTCCGAACCCGTCATCGCCTTGTGGAACGCGCGGATTTCCGCCAGCACCTCGCTCTTCGCCGTCGCCGTCACATACATCACCGGCGGCACCGCCCCGCCCACGCGGTCCCGGATGAACCGCCCCGCATACAGATAATCCGTCCGGAAATCATGCCCCCACTTCGACAGGCAGTGCGCCTCGTCAAACACCCAGGCGCCGATCTCCCGCTGCCGCAGCGCCTGCCCGAACGACTGGCTCCGCAACTGCTCCGGCGCCACGTACAGCAGCGATACATCGCCCATCGCAATCCGGTGCAGCACATCGCGGCGCTCCAGCGGCGTCAGCAGCCCGTTCAGCGCCGCCGCGCAGCCGCGCGCCGCCGGCGACCGCTTCCCCAACTGGTCCACCTGATCCTTCATCAGCGACTGCAACGGCGACAGCACCACCGTCAACGCCCCGCGCCGCTCCATTTTCGCCAGCGCCGGAAGCTGGAAACACAGCGACTTCCCGCCGCCCGTCGGCATCACCGCCACCAGCGATTCCCCGGCCAGCGCCGCCTCCACCACCTCGCGCTGCAAACTGCCCCCGCCCTCATCCCGCCGGAAATCCTCGAACCCCGGGAACCAGCGCCGCAACCGCTCCCGGCCGTCGAACTGCTCCCGGCACCATGCGCATCCCGGATCGCTGCACGGACGGTCCCGCAACCGGTCGGCAATCTCCCGCGCCGTGGGATAACTCCGCCAGACCCAGCCCGGCAGCACCGACCGACCGTCCCCCGCCACCGTCAGCCAGACCAGCACATACGCCAGCCCCATCCGCCCCTCGCGGTCCTCCGGAATCTCCAACTGCCCGGCCGCCGTCGAACACCTCGCCCGCCCCGCGCATTCCCGCGCTGCCGCCTCGACCTCCGGCGCGGCGGGCGGCGGCCCGCCGAACACCAGCGCATATCCCTGCGCCATCCTTCCGCCCCCCCCCGCGCACAACCCATGCAACGCCCGGTGCAAAACGGGATTGTTCTCCCGCAGCTCCGCCAGCACCTCCGCTTCCCGGCGGAGCAGCTCCCTCGCCAGCACCGCATCCCCCAGCGGATCATTCTCCTCCCGCCCCGTCGGCTTGTAGTCCTTCTCCAGCGCGTGATACGGATTCTTCGGAAAGCACAACGGCGACAGCTCCAGCGTGTCCACCACCGGCAGCTTCCCCAGCAGCGCCATCCGGGGAAACTGCTTCGCCAGCACCCGCAGATCGTGCCGCCATACGTTGTGCCCCGCGATCGCCGCCGCCCCGAACAGCGCCGCATCCAGCCGTTCCTCCAGCCGGCGTTTCGGCTGCGCCTTCTCCCACGACCACGCCATCCCCCCGTTCAGCGACTCCATGCAAAGCCCGGCCTTCGAAATCACCTCCCCCTTCCGATCCGTCTCCAAATCCAAAAACAGCGTCCGGTCCATCATGGCCGGAGTGTAACTCCCGACTGCGCCATGGAAAAGCAAAACCCCGCTGCGCAAGACCCATCCGTCTAAATACGCCGCGGCAAGAGCCGGATTCTAAAATTCACTGGCTGACCCCTTTTCGCAAAAAGGGGTCAGCCAGTGAATTTTAGAATTGGGGGTTGCGTAAGCATTTCCCAGGCCTTTCCGGCAACAGACGGGATTGACGGCGTACCCGACAGCAACTACGGTTCCGGCATATGGGTTCCAACCGCTTCATCTCCGGCATCTACAACTACTGCGATTACTGGTGCGAACGCTGCGCCTATACCCGCCGGTGCCGGAATTACCAAATGGATCCAGGCCTGAAGCGCCGGGCCGATGGCCAGCCGCCCCCGATCGAGCGCGACGCCGCCAACGCCGCCTTCTGGGCCGATCTCGCCGAAGCCGTCCGGGAAACCGAACTCTTCGGCCCGGCGGACGCCCGCGATCGGGAGGCCGGACTCCCAGACGATCTACAGCCCGACTCCGAATGGCTGGCCCGCGAAGAAGCGCACCGCGCCGCCGTTCAGCAGCATCCCTTGGTCCGCATGGCCTTTGACTACATGAAGCGGGTGGAGGCCTGGCAGAGCACCGCCGATCCGGATTTAAAGGCCGTCGCCCGCGACCTGCTCGAAGCCGCGAAAAGCCCCGTCCCCAACCCCGCCGAGGAAGAGGCGCGCGAAATCGGCGACATGATCGAAATCGCCACCTGGTACCACACGCTCATTCCGCCCAAGCTTTCCCGCGCCCTGGACGGGGTTTTCGAGAAAGACGGTCTGGATGACGATCCCACCGGCGTCCTGGCCGAAACCCGGCAGCACGACGCGAACGGCTCCGCCCGGGTTGTCCTGCTGGCCATCGAGCGATCCATCGCCGCTTGGACCCGCCTGCGGACTCTCGTTCCCGCCCAGGGCGATGCCATTCTGGACCTGCTTGTGCCGCTCGACCGCATGCGGGGCGGCATTCATCTCATCCTTCCCGGCGCCCAGCACTTCCCCCTGGCCTTTCTCGGGGAATTTTCCGAGCCCCCGACCAACGCATAAGGCGACCACTTCCTTTCCGAACCCGATGGTAACGGGACAAGGGCGTCCCGACTTCATTCGGATTCTGCCGCGCTATGCCCTCCGCAGTTGGCGACTCCTCCCGTTCAAACGCGCCCAACGGGCGCATCTGCAGCCCTCCTACATCCTGTCCATCCTGCAAATCCTGTCAAAAAAATCCCCGTCATGGATTCCATCCGGCCGTCCATGGTTCGAATCCGTACTACTATCTGGCCACTTCGCCTTATTTGTGCACGTTTTTCGACCTAATTCATTTCCGGGCTTTCTCTTAGCCTTTCTTGTTTTCCTGTGTTTCCTGTTTTCCTGCTTGGCTGTTCCCTGAGGTTCCAATTCTTTTGGTTGCGGCTTTGCCGCGCTGTGTCCATCGGTGTCCATCCGTGGTTCGACTCGTTCGGGATGCTGACCGGCGGTTTTCTGTCCGTGCCCGGTTCCTCCGGCATTGCCTTGGCCGCCGGCGCCGTGCTAGGGTTCTTGTTGCGCTTCCACGGTGGAAGCGCATCCGGCGACTAACGGAAGCGGGTGAGAATCCCGCGCGGTCGCGCCGCTGTAATCGGTTCCGACCTGCCATCCAGCCATTCCGCCTGCGGGCGGGAGAAGGCGGCAGAGTCGAAACGCCGTAAGCCAGAAGACGAGCCGCCGGAGGCAATCAGAACCGGATGCCCTCGCAGCCTGGGGCGGAAAGGTGGCCGTCATGCGGCGTGGTTTGAGTCTTCTGTTCCTGTTCCCGTGGTGGTCCGCCTTCGCGGCCCAGACTTCCGTCTCGTTCGATTCCCTCTTCGCCGGTCCCGGCGAATATATCAACGACACGTCCGTCTCCGTCGGACCGGTCACCTTCCCCAACACCTATTCTTACGATGCGGAATGGGACTATGAATCCTGGGCCGGCTTTGCGTTCTCCACGGTCAGCAACTCCACCGCCAACTCCCACACCAACCAGTATGCCCCCGTGCAGGCCCTCCCCGGCGCCTGCGCCATCGGCTACCAGGACCTGTACCAAGCCATTGTCCCCGCCATCGCGTTCGATCTGCCCGTCGCCCCCCGGTCGGTCCGGGTCAACAACACCACCTACACGGCCCTGACCATCCGCGACGGCGACGAATACGGATTCTCCCCGCCGTTTTCCGAAGGCGATTTCTATTTCCTGACGCTGACCGCCCGCGACGGGGACGGCATGGAACTCGCCGCCACCAACCATGTCCTGGCCGATTTCCGCGGAACCAACCGCCTCATCCAGACCCACTGGATCACGCTCGACCTCTCCTGGATGCCGCCGGCCGTCGCGTCCCTGGAATTCACGCTGACCACGTCGGACATCGGCCCCTACGGCCCCAACACGCCGATGTATGTGGCCCTGGCGGACTTCACCTACGGCTACGGCGACTCGCTGTCGGGCCTTGCCTCCACCAGCCCCGCCTTCGTCTGCTGGGCCGACGGCTTCTCGGACTACTCCCCCGGCACGATGCTGAGCAACCAGTTCCGCAACGCCGAGCACGCCCTCGGGCCGGCGTACGGAACGCCCGGCCGGACCAACGCCCTCGATGTCACCGGCCTGGGCGAAGGCGGCTCCATCACCCTGACCTTCCCGGAACCCATCGCCGACGGCTCCGGCCCGGACTTCGCCGTTTTTGAAAACGGCTTCCGGTCGTCCGGCGGCGAATCGGCCTGGTGCGAGCTGGCTTTTGTCGAAGTGTCGTCCGACGGCACGAACTTTGTCCGCTTTCCCTCCCATTGCCTGGAAACCAACGCCTTGGAATACTGGGCCGATCCGACGGCCTACGGCGGATTTGCGGGCAAGCACCCCCTCGGCTCCGGCACCCCCTTCGACCTGCGCGCCCTCGCCGGCGCGGACGGCCTCGATGTCCGCCGCGTCACGCATGTGCGCATCGTGGACATCGTCGGCGACGGCTCCCGCCTCGATGCCTACGACAACCCCGTCTATGATCCCATCCCCCCGTTCGGGCCGGCCGACTTCGACCTCGATGCCGTCGGCGTGATGAACATCAACGCGGATATCTCCCTCGACCCCGCCCAGTCCGGGCCCGAACTCCCCGGCTTCACCACCCTCCTCGAATACACGGCCGATCTGGAGTCCGCCGACTGGACCCCCGTCGACACCCGCGACCTCCCCGGCTTTTACCGCTACCGCCTCGTGAAGCCCTAGCATGACCCAGACCTCCGCCATCCCCCGTTCGCCGCCGCGCCGGGACCCCGCCGGCCGGTTTTCCACGCTATGGAAAAATTTTTCGCCGATTTTCCACGCTATGGAAATAATTCTTCCACACCGTGGAAAAAACAGCCCGGATTTTCCACGCCATGGAAAAAATTTGTCCGGATTTTCCACGCTATGGAAAACTTTCCGGCAGTTTTTCCACGCCATGGAAAACTTTTTTCCACAGTGTGGAAAACCGGCGGGAGGGCGGCGAGCCGCGAGTCCCCTCGCGGGGGGGGCGGGGTTTTCGATGATCGAGCTGCTGGCGGCGCTGGCGGCGGCGAGTCTGCTGGCGGCGCTGGCGGCCGGCGGCTGGTCGGCGGCGCAGGCCGCCGCGCAGTCGGCGGCCTGCCGCTCGAACCTGCGGGCGCTGGCCGCCGCCAACCTGGCCTATGCCGCCGATCACGGCCGGTTCGTGGCCGCCGCCTCGGACATCGAAGACGCCAACTCCGTCCGCTGGCACGGCGCTCGCAGCGGCGGGCAGGCGTTTGACGGCTCCCGGGGGCCGCTGGCCCCCTACCTGGGCGGAACCGGCGCCAGCGCCCGGGTGCGCCGCTGCCCGGCCTTTGCCCCGGACGTCGAGGGGTTCGAAGCTTCCTGCGGCGGCTACGGATACAATGCCCACGGCGTCGGCTCGGAACTCTGCCTGCCCGGCGG
>JAHDSS010000083.1 GCA_018432565.1 Kiritimatiellia bacterium | reverse complement strand
GACCTAATTCATTTCCGGGATTGCTCTTAGCCTGTCTTGTTTTCCTGCGTTTCCTGTTTTCCTGCTTATCCCCCTCTCCATTTTCATGAGTTCATGAGTTCTGATTAATTTGGTTGCGGCTTTGCCGCGCTGTGAAATCCGTAGCTGGTACCGGCTGTTCAATTTCGCTCATTTCGTGGTTTTCGTAGTTTCTCAGTGCGCCCTTCCCCCCGACCGAAAATCCGTACAATCCGTGAAACCACGCCCGCCCGCGTGGCAGGTCCGTAGCTGACACCGGCTGTTCCATTTCGTGCATTTCGTGTTTTTCGTGGTAACTCCGCCCGCCCTTCCCTCCGGCCCCAGCCTGTCCATCCTGTTAATCTTGTCAAAAACCGTTGGGATTCCCTCTGTGCCCCTCGGTGTCCTCTGTGGTTAAACCGGCTGTTGGCCTGCCCCCTTGGCGGACTTCGCGTGCTTGGCGAGAGAACAGCTGTCCTGCTGCTCCGCTTGTACCCAGTTCACCCCCCCTGGCAAAGTTCTTCCCTCGTGATCTCGCAATCGCGAAGGATTTGCGCCAACAGACCCCGCCCGATCGTTTCCCCGCGATGCACAGGCACCACGGTGCACCGCCCATCCGGATGGCTCAGAAAATGATGGCTCCCTTTGATGCGGACAACCTCGAATCCGAAACGCTTTAGGGTTTGAATCAGGCGGGTTCCGCTGAAGGCCGGAAAAGTGCTCATGCCATCACAGCCACACGCTGGACGCCAACAAACTGGTTTGAAACCGGCTTCTCGACTTCCAGGCAGAGCTCAATGGCCTCTTTGATCCGTTTCATCAAAACATCCAAGGACTTGGCCTGGGTATGGCACCCGCGCAAGGCCGGAACCGAAGCCACAAAATATCCATCGGCATCCTTTTCGATCACAACGTTGAATTCCCTGGTCATCTTTCCTACTCCATGTTCACAGCACAAGATTACCTTTACCACAGAGGGCACAAAGAAACACAGAGAAAACAGCCGAAACTCACGCCAAGCCGCAGAGCCACAAAGGAAACAGCCAAGCCAACTGCGAAATACACGAATTACACGAAATAAATCCGGGAAGGGCGCTGCGCCGCAGGCGCAGGGGGCTGGCCGGGTCTGCCGAAGGCCACACACGAAGCGCGTGCGCCGTTCGGCAGACCCGGTCAGCCCTTGGCGCCGCCGATGGCGGCCCCCGCCCTTCCCCCCGGCCGAAAATCCGTACAATCCGTGAAACCACGCCCGCCCGCGTGGCAGGTCCGTAGCTGGTACCGGCTGTTCCTCTGTGCCCTTTGTGGCTCTGTGTGCACACGGCTGTTCCCCCTCGCGAATCTCCGCGCCCTCTGCGGCAAAACCCACCCCGCCCTTCGCTTCGACCAGAATCCTGAAAATCCTGTCGAAAAATCTTGGTTCACGGCTCAACGGTTCAAGGTTTTCATCCATCCGTGGTTGCACGGATTCAGGCTGCGGTTTGCCGGACCTCCGACCTCGGATCTCGGACCTCGGTCTTTCTGACCTCTGACTACTGACGACCGTCCTCCGTCCTCCGTCATCCGTCCTCCGTCCTCCGTCCTCCGTCATCCGTCCTCCGTCCTCCGTCCTCCGTCCTCCGTCCTCCGTCATCCGTCCTCCGTCATCCGTCCTCCGTCAACCTTCTCCCCCAGCCCGATCTCGTTGATTTTCCGGGCCGGCACGCCGGCGTAGAAGGCGCCGGGCTCCACGTCGCCAAGGACGACGGCCCCGACGCCCACCACGGCGTTGGCGCCGATGACGGCGG
>JAHDSS010000189.1 GCA_018432565.1 Kiritimatiellia bacterium | reverse complement strand
GGCCGGGAGCAGTATTTCGACGTGGGGTATCACCGCTGGATGTACACCGCGCCGCGGTGGCCGGGCTGGCCGTCGGCCTATGCGCGGGCGGAGGCCTGGCAGATGGTGACGTGGTTTTTTCCGGCGTGGGTCGTGGCGGCGTCGTTCCGGTGCCGGCTGATGTCGCGGCGGGAGGTGCGGGGGCTGCTGTTTTTCCTGGTTTGCCAGGCGGGGGCGCTGGCGCTGTTCGGGATGGTGCAGCTGGCCAGCGGAACGGAGGCGATCTACTGGGTGCAGCCGCTGAAAGGGCATTTCTTTGCTTCCTTCACCTATGGCAACCATGCGGCGCCGTATTTCGTGCTGGCGGGGGCGCTGACGGCGGGGCTGCTGTACAACGAGGTGCTGGACGCCCGCCTGGCGGAAGCCAACGGGGGGCGGGCGCGTCTGCGGCGGCCGGTGCGGGTCGGGGTGTTGCTTGCCGTGCTGCTGCTGTGCCTGGCGGGGGCGCTGCTGGGCTTCAGCCGCACCGGCATCATTCTGACCGGCGGGCTGGTGATCTGTCTGGCGGGATACGGGCTGGTCCGGGGCTGGATGATCCTGCCGCCGGCCGGGCGGCTGAATCTGGCGGCGTTGACCGTGGCGGCTGTCGGGAGCCTGTATTTTGCCGTGGCCAGCCTGGGCGAGCAGGGCTTCCGGCAGGAGTTCACTCTTCGGGAATCGTTTGCCGGAGAAGCGCCGAAGACGCTCTGGGAGCGCATCGAACTGGAACTGGGCTACCGGCCGAAATTTGCGCGGGCGGCGGTGGACATCTGGCTGGAGGAGCCCTGGTTCGGCGCGGGGGGCTGGGGATACAAGTACCGGGTGGCCGACTATGTGCCGGAGAAATTCTGGGACAACCTGAGCCGGCGGGGCTGGGCCAATACGCACGTTGACGTTCTGCAGTTTCTGGCGGAGTTCGGCGTTGCGGGCATGGGCCTGCTGCTGGCGGCGCTGGCGGCCATGGGGGCGCGGCTGTTCGGGCCGGGAGTCCGGCGGGGCGCGCTGTGGACGATGGGGGTGAAGGGGCTGCTGCTGGTGGGGGTGTTCAGTTTGATTGATCTGCCGTTCCGCTGCCCGGCCATTCTGCTGACGTGGGTGGCGGTGCTGGGGGCCCTGCCCTCGGCCTGCACAGTGTCTGCGGCGACGAGGCGAAGTGAATCCACCGGATGGAAGTGAAGAGGACCAGGCCATGAATGCACCGCGACCCGTATCCCGTCCGCCGGCCGCTCCGGAGCCGGCCGTCCTGGCGCCGTCCGCGCCGCCGCCCTACTACGCCGAGTCCCAGGTGGATGGCGGACCGCTGCACGCGCTGGATCCGCTGCGTCTGCTGCGGATCGCGCGCAAAAAATGGCTGACCATCCTGCTGACGGCGGCGTTCATTCTGGGGGCGGCGGCGTTCTACCTGCGCCAGGCGCCCAAAATCTACCAGGCCTGGGCGACGATCGAGCTGAGCGTCCGGCGCCCGCGCATCCTGAACAAGCAGGATGCGATGATCGAGGATCCGACGATGGCGGTGCAGGTCGAGGAGACGCTGAACACCCAGATCGAGAAATTCAAGAGCTCGTCCATGCGGCCGCACGTGCTGGCCAGCTACCGGAAGCTGTATCCGGACGACCGGATGAGCGAGGACGAGCTGGCGCAGCGGTTGTCGGGGCGGGCGAATTTTTCCCTGATGCGGCACACGCGGCTGGTACGGGTGGCCTATGCGAGCCGGGATCCGGACTTCGCGATCCGGGCATGCAACGCGTTCGCGGCGGGGGCGGAAGCGAGCACGCGGGCGGAAAACCGGGAGGTCTCGGATTCAGCGGTGGCGTGGCTGGAGGCGCAGGCGGAGAGTCAGAAGCGCGAGCTGGATTCCGCGGACCAGGCGCTGCTGGATGCGCGCCAGCAGTACCAGCTGGACGTGCTGGAAGGGCAGCGCAGGACGGTGCAGGGATCCCTGCTTAGTTTCAACGAGGCGCTGACGCAGGTGGAAAACAAGGCGACGCTGGAGCGCAAGCTGCTGGATGCGCTGAGCGCGGTGGAACTGGAGCCGGAGAAGGCCGGGGAGCTGCCGGTGGACATTCCGCGGGCGGCGGATGTGGCCGGTGCGCTGGAGCGCTGGCGCGTGGCGGTGTCGGAGCGGGACCGGCTGATGTCGCGGTACACCGCGAAGCATCCGGCGGTGCAGGCCCAGGACCAGGCGGTGGAGCTGTACCGGGAGCAGGCGATGTCGGCCCTGCAGCGGGCGAAGAGCACGGCGGCGGCCAATCTGGCGCTGTACGACGAGCAGGCGGACAGCCTGCGCCAGAAGAAAGAAGACCAGCTGAAGCTGGCCTCGGACCTGGACCGGGACATTCTGGATGCCACGATGAAAATCGCGGCGCTGGAGCGGGCGCGCAGCGCGGCGGACGCGTCGTTCATGGGAGTGCTGTACCGCATTCAGGAGGCGCGGCTGTCGGCGGACGAGAACACGGCCACGGTCAAGCTGGTGGAGCGCGCGCAGCGGGCCATTCAGATTCATCCCCGTCCGCTGCGGGTGCTGTTCATGGCGCTGCTGCTGGGAGCGGGGCTGGGCCTGGGACTGGCGTTTCTGTCGGATCTGCTGGAAGACCACGTGGTGGATGTCCAGGACATCGAGGGGGGGACGGGGATCAAGATTCTGGCGATCATTCCGCATGTCCGGACGAGGGACCGCAAGGAGATCGCGCTGGCGTCGTGGACGCATTCGCACGGCGAGATGGCCGAGGCGTTCGCGGGGCTGCGTTCGGTGCTGGATTCCGCGGCCTACCGGGATCAGGCGCGGGTGATTCTGGCGGCGAGTTCGCTGCCGGAGGAAGGCAAGACGAGCACCTGCTGCAATCTGGCGACGGCCTGCGCCCGGACGGGGCAGCGGACGCTGCTGATTGATTTCGACCTGAGGCGGCCGCGCATCGGGGGGATTTTCCCGATGCCGCGGGGGCATCAGGGGCTGCTGGAATATCTGGCCAGCCGGAACACCCGGCCCCGGGACATCACCTATGCGTCCGGCTGCCCGAATCTGGACGTGATTGCGTCGCGGGTGTCGGGGGAGGCGCGTCCGTCCGAGTTGGTGGGCGGGGCCAAGGTGGCGGACCTGCTGGCGTGGGCCCGGAACAGCTACGACCGGGTGGTGATTGACGCCCCGCCGCTGGGGATCGTCAGCGATGCGCTGTCGCTGGCGGGGCAGGTGGATTGCGTGCTGGTGATGGCGCGTCCGGGCATCAGCCGCAAGCGGGCGGTGCGGCACACCATCCGCCGGTTCCGGGACGTGGGGATTTCCGCCATTGCGGTGGTCATGAACGACGTGGACCACTCCAAGTTCGCTTATCACGGATTTGGGCCGTACTACCATTACCAGAAGCACTATCACTCCTATGCCGAGCCGCCGCCCCCCCCGCCGCCCGCCGGAGACGGCGGGGCGGGAGCGCCGTCCGGACCGGGACTCAAGGGAGAGCAGACATGAAAACCATTGCCCTGATGGGATGCGGGCGCATCCTGAACCGCCATGTGGAAGCCATTGCCGCCAACCCCGGGCTGGAAATCGCCCTGGTATGCGACCGGATCGAGGAACGGGCCCGGGCGGCGGGCGAGAAGCTGGGCGTGCCGCATGTGACGGACTACCGGCAGATCCGCGGCGTTGATCTGGTGGCGGTGCTGACGCCGTCGGGGCTGCATCCCCGCCACGTTTCCAACGTGGCGGAGCTGACCGACGCCGCCCTGATTGTGTGCGAAAAGCCGCTGTCGCTGACCCTGCGCGAGGCCCATGAGGTGTACCGGCGGGTGGAAAAGGCGGGCAAGCGGCTGCTGCCGGTGTACCAGAACCGCTACAATCCGCTGGTGGCCCATGTGAAGCAGCTGATTGACAGCGGGCGGCTGGGGCGGATTCACCAGTTCGTCTGCAACGTGCTGTGGAACCGCAACGACGAGTACTTCCAGATCGACTGGCACGGGACATCGGAATTCGACGGGGGCGTGCTCTACACGCAGGCCAGTCATTACGTGGACATGCTGCATTACTTCTTCGGCGAAGTGGAATCGCACAAGGGGGAGGGCGGGTCGCTGCGCGGGTTCGAAGTGTTCGACAGCGTGTCGGCCGTGCTGCGGTTCCGGTCGGGAGCGGTGGGTACGCTGAACGCCACGGTGGATGTGTATGAAAAGAATTTCGCGACGGAATTCACGCTGATCGCGGAAAAGGGCACCATCCGGCTGTCGGGGACGAACCTCAACCAGATTGATTTCTGGAACGTGGAAGGGCTGGAGAAGCCGGATCTGGACTTCCAGCTCGACCACCAGTACGGCAAAGGCCACAACACGCTCTACCGCCATATCGCCGAGGAAAACTGGGCGATGTTCCCGTCCAAAGCCGACGTGCTGTCGGGGATCCGGCTGATGGAGATGTTGAGTTATTAGAGGACGGAGGACGGAAGACGGAGGACGGAGGACGGAGGACGGAGGACGGAAGACGGAAGACGGAAGACGGAGGACGGAAGACGGAGGACAGAAGACGGAGGACGGAAGAAATGGCAGGGAAGATTGCGTCATTTGAAGATTTGGAGGTCTACCAATTGGCATTGGAACTGCAACAGGAAATTTTTCGCATCAGCAAGGCGTTCCCTAAAGATGAAACCTACTCATTGATTGATCAGGTCAGGCGTTCATCTCGGTCTATCGGGGGAAATATTGGCGAGGCATGGGCTAAACGCCGCTACCCGGCCCACTTCATCAGCAAGCTTAGCGATTCGGATGGAGAACAGAATGAAACCAGGCACTGGCTCAGATCAGCGCTTCTATGCGGGTATATGGAGGAGGAAGCCTTCAATAATCTCATGACAAAATGCAAAAGTATTGGTGGCATGTTGGGTAATATGATGCAACACCCCGATGTCTGGACTCCATTGGAGTGCCGAAAATAAGGTGTCCTTTCTGTCCTCTGTCTTCCGTCGTCTGTCCTCTTGATCAGGAGATATTATGACCAGTTACTTCAAACACGAATCCGCCTACGTGGACGAGGGGGCGGAGATCGGGGAGGGGACGAAGATCTGGCATTTCAGCCACGTGATGAAGGGGGCGAAGATCGGCGAGGGGTGCGGGTTCGGCCAGAACGTGAACGTGGACGGC